>JBEVJQ010000332.1:0-13122 GCA_040510055.1 Burkholderiaceae bacterium
GACGGCCGGGTCGCCGCCGACGCCGTCGAACTCGCTGTTCAGCATCCGGATGATGTCGGCGCTCTCGTTGTTCACGACCCGGCCGGTCTCGATGTCCCACAGCGTCGGCACCGTGACGCGCCCGTCGTAGCCCGGGCTCGCCATCTCGTACAACTCGCGTAGCCGTGCGGCCCCGTACAGCGGATCGGGGCGATCCGGTGAAAACGTCCAGCCGACGCCTTCGACGAGATGTTGGTGGACGGCCGTCATCCCGATCACCTCCTCGAGGCCCTTCAGCTTGCGCGCGATCAGCGTCCGATGCGCCCACGGGCAGCCGCGCATCACGTAGAGGTGATAGCGATCGGGTTCCGGCGCGAAGCGCGCTCCGGGCGCTGCGCTGATCCATTGGCGAAAACTGCTCTCATGCATGACGACTCCCGTCACCGCGGTGAACGCCGCGAGCGCATCGACGGCACGGCGCCGCGTTCGTCGATGGCGCAGTCTCGCCGCTGCTCAGGCGCCCGTCTTGAACGCGCGCGACAACGTCGCCTTGAACACGCGCGACGGCGTCGCCGTTGCGTCGCGATCCGGCGCCACCCGCAACGACGCGCAATACGCCACGACGACGCCGCGCCGGCAGCGACGCGCATGCGCCGCGCCGTCGCCTGTCACGGAATCGGCTCGCCCAGCAACAACGCTCGGGTCCCGGCGATCACGTCGACCGTGAACCGGATCGCCGCCTGGACCGCCGCCGACAGTCGCATCTCGCGACGGTAGACGAGCCACAGTTCGCGCCGGGTCAGCACCGCCGGCGTCAGGCGCACCAGCGGCGTCGTCGTGTCGCCCAGATGGCAGGGAAGCAGCGCGATGCCGGCACCGGCGGCGGCGGCTGTCACCATGTCGACCAGCTCGCGGCTGCGCAGCACGACGTCGGCCGGCGCAGCATGCGATTCGATCCAGCGTGCCGGCGGCGTGTCGCCGAGCGCGGCGTCGTAGCCGATCACCCGCTGTCCACTCAGGTCGAGCGGGTCGTCGCCTGGGGGGTGGCGCGCGACGTAATCGGTGGCCGCATACAGCGACCAGCCAACATCGCCCAACCGCCGCGCGACGAGATCAGGATCGGTGATCGGCCCGAGCCGGACCGCCAGATCGGCCTCGCCCCGGACCAGGTCCATGACCCGCGACCCGCTGACCAGTTCGAGCACGATCGGCGGCTGGAGGTCGCGCAACCGGTGCAGCTGCGGCGTGAACAGGCCGGCGAATCCGGACGGTACGGCGACGCGGACGCGCGACTGTTCGGCCACGGCAGCATCGCGGATCCCGGCGACCGCCTGCTCGACCTGCTCCGCTGCCGCGGCGACGCGCGCGCCGAGCGCCGTCAGCGTCAACCCATCGGGGCGACGCAGCACCAGCGAGCCACCGAGCGCGCGTTCCAGGGCGGCGAGCCGCCGTCCGATCGTCGTGTGCTCGACACCCATCTGCCGTGCGGCTCCGGCCAGCGTGCCAGCGCGGGCAGCCGCGAGCAGGTGGCGCAGATCGTTCCAATCGAGATCCTTCGCCCGGGCCATTCACGCACTGTAGCGCCCCCGGCGCAATGGCGCACAGGGCTGTGCGTGCGCGGGGAATCGACGCGCGGCGCAGCGGCCACGACGATGCGCCATCGCGCCTTGCGCGCCGCGACGAAGCGATCACCATGAACCCGACCCGACTCGATCTCGGTCTCGATCTCGACCCTGATCTCGACCTCGATCTCGACCCCGATGCCGGTGCCGGTGCCGGTGCCGGTGCCGATCCTGATCCCCACCCCGGCTCCTGCTCATCCCCCTGCCGCCCCGCCGGCGGCGCCGGGCGGCGATCGGATCGGCGCCGACACCGGCCGGGACAGGGAAACGGCGACGTCCGTGCGCGCTGCGCCGCGGCGATGATCGAACGAACGCTGGACGACGGCGTCGATCTCGGCCAAATCGCCGCTGGCTTGGCGCTATCCCGGCGCCAGCTCGAGCGCGACTTCCGGCGCTGGATCGGCGAGGCGCCGCACCGTTACGCCCGCCGTCTGCGGGTGATCCGGGCAGTGGCCGCGCTGGGCGGCGGTGCGCCGATCGCGCAGGTCGCGCTCGATCATGGGTTCGCCGACCAGGCGCACTTCACTCGGACCGCGCGCTCGATGACCGGACAAACGCCGGGCGCGCTGCGGCGCCGGTTTCGGGTCGATCCGATTCCCACCGATCGTTGCCGCTGAACAACGGATGTTGTTGATCCGCACGTCCTGCGCCGACCCGCTAGCCGGTAGCGCTGTCGGCGCTTCAGCCCCAGTGCCAAAAGCGTTCCCTCCGCCGGGCGCCGAAAGCGCGCCGGTCGACCCCATTGCCGGCCCATCCGTCGACCTGCTTTCCACATCGGACGAGTTCGGTGCAATTGGCATCAACTTTTCGGATATCACTGATCCGAAAGAGAAATTGACGACCGAAGACGGCAACCCTATCGTGTCATGGTGCAAAGCAGCAATATCCACTTGGAGGTCATCACCATGACTTATCGTCGTCCCCCAATTCACCCCTCGAGCTATCCCGAAGGCGTGCTCGGTCGCCTGATGCGTGCCTTTCCGGCCCGGACTTTGTCCGAGGCGGACGCGCAGGATCCGATCGAACGCACCCCGGCCGCCGACGCCAGTGTTGCCGCCGAGCGACGCGAGCCCGCAACGCCCAAGGCCTTCCTCGCCCGACTCGATGCCTGGCTGTGGCGGCGCCAGCAACAGGAGCGCGAAGCCTACCTTTCCGGTGCCAGCGACGTAACCGAACTGGAAGCGCGGATGCGTCAGCTCGAGGCCCGGCGGTCTCGATCCGGTCAGCCGATTTGATCGACGCCGGCCGCGATCCGTCGATAATCGCCGGATGGGCGAGTCGATTGACCGGCGGTGCCGGTGAGAAGCAAGCTGTTCGTGCCGGCTTCGCGGCCGGAACTGTTCGACAAGGCGGTAGCAGGCCAGGCTGACGCCCTGTCGTTCGACCTCGAGGACGCCGTTGCGCCGGAGCGCAAGGGCGATGCCCGCGCGGCCCTAGCCACCTGGCTGCGGTCCGACGGCCGCGAGGCGGGTGGCAAGACCGTCATCGTCCGCGTCAACGGCGTCTCGACGCCGTGGCTCGACGACGACCTGGCCGCCGTCGTCACCGCCGGCGTTCATTGGATCAACCTGCCCAAGACCGATACGGCCGAGACGGTCCGCGACGTCGCCCGGCGGATCGCCCGCGCGGCTGCCGCGCAATCTCTACCCACCCCGCCGCGCCTGCTGCTCAACATCGAGACGCCGCGCGCGCTTCGGTTCGCCCCCGACCTTGCGTGCGCCGATCCGCTGGTGGGCGGGCTGCAACTGGGCCTCGGAGACCTGTTCGAACCCCTGGCGATCGCCCGCCACCACGAGGCCGCGGTTGCCCAGGCGATGTTCGCGCTGCGCCTGGCTGCGGGCGAAGCGGGCATCATTGCCGTCGATGCCGCATACGCAGACTTCTCCGATCTCGAGGGCTTCCAGGCCGAGGCAGCCCTCGCCCGAGCGCTCGGCTACGTCGGCAAGAGCTGCATCCACCCCCGCCAAGTGGCCATCGCCAACGACGTGTTCAAGCCTACCGAGGATGAGATCGCCGACGCGCGCGAGATCGTCGCGGCCGCCGACGCGGCCGAGGCCCGTGGCGTCGGCGCCTATGTTGTCCGCGGTCGGATGGTCGATGCGCCGTTCGCCCGCCGCGCGCGTGATCTGCTGGCGCTGGCCGGGCGCCTGAACCTCGACGAGCCCGACAGGCGCCAGCGCCACTGAACCGCTTTAGCCGAGCCCGAGCGCGCCACTGACCGCGACCCGGCGCCTCGCGGGCGCGGCCCAGCCGCAAGGCGCCCGCCCGATCGGAACTACCGGCGCGAGGTCGGCGCGGGCGGCCCGGCCGGTCCGCGATCGCCGATTGCCGCCATCGCCCTACCCGCGGCCGGGACGGCATCGCGTCCCCGCGCTTCCTCGAGCGCCCGGGCGACCAGCGCATCGGTCATCCAGCGCGAGATCGACTGTACTTCGGCATCGTGGCAGCCCCAGATGTCCTTGAGGACGACGTAGGATTCGATGCCGTAGACCAGCGACAGCGCCTTGAGCAGCCGGTCGAAAGCCCGTGGACCCAGTTGCGGGCGCAGCGGCGCGGCCGCTCGCTTGAGGATCTGGATCCGGTGGCCACGACGAAACGGCTCTTCTTCGAGCACCCCGGCGCGCTCGCGCCATTGGTGCTCCAGGGCGAGCAGCAGGGCGGCACGCAGATGCGGCTCGAACTCGGTGAGGCGCGGGAAAGTCTGGTCGAACAACTCGCGAATCCGCTCGGGGCCGTCGCTGGTCGTCGCCTCGAACCGCCGCACCGGCCCGAGGGCTTCGCCAACGACGGCGGTGATCAGCGTGCTGCGACTGGCGAAGTAGCGGTAGGCTGTGGCGCGCGAGACACCGGCAGCTTGCGCGACCTCGGCCACCGACGGCAGCCGCCCGAGCCGCATCTGCTGCATTGCATGATCCATCAGTTGCTGGCGGGTGCGGTCACGCAGCGCCGGACGCCCCGATCCGATCGGTGCCGATGCCGACTCCGCATTGATGCGACGTCCCGAAGGCCCGCGTCTTGACAGCGTCATCGCCACGTTCGTAGTATCCGCGAGCCGGAATGAGACAGCAGTCTCATTCGAGTTTCGCGCAGTCGCGGCGCCGGATCAAGGCCTGTCTGCGGCCGGACCGGAAGTCGCCGGGGTTGATCGATCGGTCGGAGGTTCGCCCACGGGTGCCCGCAGCGAGGGCGCCGGAGGAGACAGTGAAGATCGCGTCGTACTGGTGGGGGGGTCGGCGCCAGGTCGGGCTGGTCGATGACGCCGGCGCGTCGGTCACGCCGCTCGCCTGCGCCGGCACCGACGCTCCGGTTGCGCGCCATGGTGCGCTGGCGCTGGTCGAGCAACTGGTCGATGGCAAGCCGCTGCCGCGAGCGAACGGCACGCGCCTGCCGCTGGCGACGATCCGCCTGGCCCCGCCGCTGACGCCGCGCCGCAATGTCTTCTGCGTCGGGGTCAACTATCGCGCCCACGCCGTCGAGTTCGCCCGCAGCGGGTTCGGCGGCCAGAGCGCACCGCCGCCCCAGGATCGGCCGGAAGCGCCGGTGATCTTCAGCAAGGTCCCCGAGTGCCTGATCGGCTGCGGCGACCCGATCGTGCTCCCCGGCAGTCTGTCGACCGCCATCGACTACGAGTCCGAACTGGTCGTCGTCATCGGTCGCGGTGGCCGGGGGATCCCGGCGCGCGAAGCGATGGCGCACGTGTTCGGCTACACGGTCTTCAACGACGTCACCGCGCGCGACCTCCAGCGTCGTCATCGCCAGTGGCTGATCGGCAAGTCGCTCGACGGCTTCGGCCCGATCGGGCCGTGGATCGTCACCGCCGACGAGGTCGACGGCAACGACACCCGTGTCCGTGGCTGGGTCAACGGCGAGTTGCGCCAGGACGCGCGGACCACGGATCTGATCTTCACCGTGCCGGATCTGATCGCGGCGATCTCGGCCGGCATCACCCTGCAGGCCGGGGACCTGATCGCCACTGGCACGCCGGCGGGAGTCGGCATCGGCTTCGACCCGCCACGGTTCCTCGCCGCCGGCGACACGGTGCGGATCGAGATCGACGGGATCGGCGTGCTGGAGAACCCGGTGCGCGACCCGTGAGCGCGCGTACCGAGGAGGACTGATCGATGGCCGATATCAGGCGCGACCCGCGGCCTGGCGACACGCTGTTCACCAATGTCCGGATCTTCGACGGCACCGGGGCCCAGCCGTACCAAGGCGAGCTACTGGTTCAGGGGAACCGGATCCGGCGCATCGGGCGCGGCACGCGGACACTGCCGACCACGGGGGTTACGGTGATCGACGGCGCCGGGTCGACGCTGATGCCGGGGATGACGGAAGCGCACACCCATTTCGCGTGGAACGACCAGCCGTCGCTGAACGCGATCCAGAAGATGCCGCCCGAGGAACATATCCTCTGGTGCGCGCATGTCGCCAAGCGCTACCTCGAACGTGGCTTCACGTCGTGCGTCGGCGCTGCGGTGGCCAAGCCGCGCCAGGACGTCGTCATCCGCGACGCGATCAACCGGGGCCAGATCCCCGGGCCGCGGTATCTCGCGGCCAGCCAGGAGATCACCATCCCCGGTGGCCTCGGCGATTCGACGCCACCGCACCTGCCGCATGCCGAGTTCAGCTTCGGAGCAATCGTCAGCGGCGTCGAAGAGATGCGGCGCTGCGTCCGGATGTTCCTCAAGTACGGCGTCGACACGATCAAGCTCAATCTCTCGGGCGAGTACATCACCGGGATGCCGGCCGAAGCCGACCAGTTCACCGACGAGGAGATCGCCGCCGCCGTCGACGAGGCGCACAACCGCGGCAAGCGCGTGGCCGCCCACGCGCGCTCGGTGCGCTCGATCAAGAAATGCGTGAAGCACGGGATCGAACTGATCTACCACGCCAGCTTCACCGACGAGGAAGCACTCGACCTGCTCGAGGCACACAAGGATCGGCATTTCGTCGCGCCTGGGCTGGCGTGGCTGATCAACACGTCGTACCACGCCGGCAAGTGGGGGATCTCGCCCGAGGCCGCCCGCGAGATGGGCTACCACCGCGAACTCGAGGTCGCCGTCGAGTCGCTGAAGAAGATGCACCGGCGCGGCATCCGGATCCTGCCCGGCGGCGATTACGGTTTCGCCTGGACCGAGCACGGGACCAATGCCAAGGACCTCGAGTATTTCGTCCGCTACCTGGGGATGTCGCCGATGGAGGCACTGCAGTCGGCGACCCTGCGCGGCGGCGAGGTCATGATGCGCCCCGGAGAACTGGGGTTGCTGAAGGACGGTTACCTCGCCGACCTGCTGTTGATCGATGGCGATCCACTGGCCGACATCACCGTGCTGCAGAAGCCCGACCGGATGCTCGCGATCATGAAGGACGGGGTGTTCGTCAAGGCGCCCGTTGTCGAGTCGGCACGCACGGCGCTGCGGCTCAGCGCCTGAACGAACCGCCGCCGCCGCGACCCAGATGACCACGCATACCACCGACCGGATCGTCTACGAGGTCGAGGGCCACGGCGACCCGGTGCTGCTGGTCCACGGGTTGGGGGGCTCGTCGAACACCTGGTCGGCGATGCTGGGCGCATTCGACGGCCATCGGACGGTGCGGCTCGACCTGCCGGGCTCGGGGCGGTCGTCGCGGTTCGACGCGCCGCTGACGATTGCCGACTATGTCGAGGCCGTCCGCCGCGTGGCCGCCGCCGCCGGTATCGGGTCCGGCCGGCGCGTTCACCTGGTCGGACATTCGATGGGCTGCATCGTGGCGCTGCACCTGGCCGCCGAGGATCCCGCCTTCGTGCACAGCCTGGCGCTGTTCGGCCCGTTGCTGACGCCATCCGATCCGGCCAAGGTCGCGATCGCCGCGCGCGGCGCAAAGGCCCGCGCCGAGGGCACGGCCGGGATGCAGGCGATCGCCGATATGCTGCTCGAGACGGCCGTGTCGGCGCGCACGCGCCGCGACCGCCGGGCCGCGGCGGCCTTCGTCCGTGAATCGCTGATGCGCCAGTCACCCGAAGGCTACGCCGCCAGCTGCGAGGCGCTGGCCGGGTCGCAGGCCGTCGACCCGGCGGCGATCGGCTGCCCGACGTTGCTCGTGACCGGCGACGAGGACCGGGTCGCGCCGCCCGATGCAGTCCGCGACCTCGGGTCGCGGCTGCGCGATGCGCGCGTCGTCATCCTGCCCGGATGCGGCCACTGGCATCCGATCGAACTGCCTGACGAATGCCAGCGGCTGGCCGCCGACTTCATCGCCCGCGCCGACCGCCAGGCAGTCGAAGCCGAGCGCCGCCGGGCGCTCGAAGCGGCCAGGTCGACTGCAGCAACCTTTTCGCGGGCGAGCGTCGGCGCCGTGGTCAGGGCCGGCACTGGCGCGCCGGCGCGAGCCGATTCCCTGAATCCCGTTCGCAATCCCGTCGGCTAGATCCGGAGGAGCAAGCGATGGCCACCACCCTTTTCACCAACGTGCGGATCATCGACGGCAGCGGCGCGGCGCCCTACGCCGGCGACGTGCTGGTCGAAGGCAACCGGATCAGCCGCGTCGGCCGCGTCGCTCCCGGTCGTTCGCTGGCGGTCGCCGGGGCCGTCGTCATCGATGGCGCCGGCGCGACGCTGATGCCGGGGATGACCGAGGCCCACACCCACTTCTCGTGGAACAACGCCTCTTCGTTCGACGACATCCAGGTAATGCCGCCCGAGGAACACACGCTGTGGGCAGCCGGCGTCGCGCGAACCTACCTCGATCACGGCTGGACCTCGTGCGTCGGTGCCGCCGCAGCCAAGCCGCGACTGGACGTCGTGGTCCGCAACGCCATCAGGAGCGGGATGATCGTCGGCCCGCGCTACCTCGCCGGCAGCCAGGAGATCACCGTCCCCGGCTCGCTCGGCGACGACTTGCCGCCACACCTGCCGTTCCCCGACTACAACTTCGGCGCCATCGTCAGCGGCCCCGAGGAAATGCGTCGCTGCGTGCGGATGTTCTGCAAGTACGGCGTCGACACCATCAAGCTCAACCTGTCGGGCGACAACTTCGTCCCGGGCGCCGGGGCCCACACCACCTGGATGGCCGACGACGAAGTCGCGATGGGCGTCCACGAGGCCAAGGTCCGCGGCAAGCGCGTCGCCGTCCACGCCCGCTCGTGCGCCTCGGTCAAGCAGGCGCTGCGCCACGGCGCCGACATCATCTATCACGCCAGCTACACCGACGAGGAGGCGCTCGACATGCTCGAGGCCCACCGCGACCGGATCTTCGTCGCGCCGGGGCTGTCGGTCATCATCCAGCTGCTCTATCACGGCGAGATCGTCGGCATCGATCACCGGAAGGCGGTCGAGATGGGCTACGAGGAAGAGCTGGCTGCGGCCTGCGAGAGCCTCAAGGCAATGCACCGCCGCGGCGTGCGCGTATTGCCGGGCGGCGACTACGGCTTCTCGTGGGCGCCGCACGGCACCAACGCCATGGACCTGCAGTACTTCGTCCGCTACCTCGGGATGACGCCGATGGAGGTGCTGGTGTCGGCGACGAAGCTCGGCGGCCAGATCATGATGGAGCCCGATCTGGGCGAGATCCGCGACGGCGCGCTGGCCGACCTGCTGCTGGTCGACGGCGACCCACTCGCCGACTTGTCGATCCTGCTCGATCCGAGCCGACTGCTCGCGATCATGCAGGACGGCCGGTTCCACAAGGAGCCCGAGCTGCAGGGTGCAGCTGCGGCCAACTGGAACCTTTCGGCTGCCTGATGAGGAAGTACGGCGTCGCCTGGTTGCTGCTGCTCGGCGTCCCGCTGCTCGCATTCGTCGTCTGGGCGCTCGCCAGTAACGCGCGCCTGTTCTTCACGACGCTGCTCAACGGCCTGACCCTGGCGGCACTGTATTTCGTCGTCGCCAGCGGGTTCACGCTCGTGTTCGGACTGATGCGCAACGTCAACCTCGCCCACGGGTCGCTGTACCTGCTCGGCGGCTATGTCGGCTGGACCGTCGGCGACGCCACCGGCTCGTGGGTCGCGGCCGTCGTCGCCGGTTTCCTCGCAGCGGCGATCGCCGGGCTGCTGATGCAGGTGCTGATCTTTCGCTTCATGCAGGGTCAGGATCTGCGCCAGACGCTGGTCACCATCGGGCTGTCGATCGTGCTGGCCGACCTGATGCTCTGGTACTTCGGCGCGCAGATCTACACCTTCGATCCGCCGCGCTGGATGTTCGGAGCGACCAGGCTGCCCCTGGTCCAGGCGTTCTCGACCTACCGGATCCTCCTGCTCGCCGCCGCGATCGTGATCGGGCTCGTGCTGTGGTGGTTCCTGAACCGAACGCGGCTGGGGATGATGATCCGCGCCGGGGTCGATGACCGTGGCATGCTCGCGGCCTCCGGGGTCGACGTCCAGCTGGTGTTCGCCCTGACATTCGCGATCGGCGCCGGGCTGGCCGGCTTCGGCGGCGTGGTCGGCGGGACGGCGCTGTCGATCGCGCCGGGCGAGGACACCCGCTATCTGCTGGCGTCGCTGATCGTCGTGATCGTCGGCGGAATGGGAAGCGTCCCGGGCGCCGCATTGGGGGCGATCCTGATCGGCGTAGCCGAACAGTTCGGGATCGCCTACGCACCAACCTACGGGATCGTCTTCACCTTCCTGATCATGGTGCTGGCGCTGGCGTTCCGCCCCCAGGGCCTGCTCGGAGCGGCGCGATGAGCGCTGCCCAGTGGCGCAAGGCGATGAACAGCGGCGCCGGCCGCCAGGCGTGGACACGAGCGGCTTCGCGTGTCGGATCGACGGCCGGATCGACGGACGCCGGGTCGACGGCCGGAGCGACGGGCCCGGGACCGACGGCCGAATCGACGGCCGCCAACCGCGCAGCCGCGTCGCAGCATGCCGGCCTTGAAGCTCTGCCGCGCGGGCTGCGCCCGTTCTGGGCGCGATGGTCGGCGCGGCATCTGCTGGTCCTGATCGGCCTGCTCGTCTACCCGGCCGTGGCGTCGTCGTTCTTCACCTACCAGATCGGCGCCCAGTCGCTCGCGCTCGGCCTGGTGGCGCTGTCGCTGACGTTCCTCGGCGGATCGGGCGGGATGGTCTCGCTGTCGCAGGGAACGGTCGCCGGACTGGCCGGCTACCTGGTCGCGATCTTCGGCACCAGCGCGGTCAGCCAGATCAGCCTGAACTGGCCATGGTGGCTGGCGATCCTGGTCGCGCTGTCGGTGTCCGTGGCGTTCGCCGCATTCATCGGCTGGCTGTCGGTGCGGACCGAGGGCATCTACACGATCATGATCACGCTGGCGATCGGCGTGGCCTTCTTCTACCTGGCGCAGCAGAACTACACCGTGTTCAACGGCTTCCAGGGCCTGTCGCAGGTCCATCCGCCGACGCTGTTCGGTGTCGACTGGCAGCGGCCGATCCCGTTCTACTACCTCACGCTGTTCTGGGCGCTGGCCGGCTACGGCTTCGTCAAATCGCTGCTCCGGGCGCCGTTCGGGATCGCGCTCCAGGGAATCCGTGACAACCCGAGGCGGATGAACGCGCTCGGATTCTCGGTCAACGCGCACCGGATCGCCGCCCACGCGGTCGCCGGGCTGGTCGCCGGCGTCGGCGGCATCCTGCTCACCTGGTACAGCACCTTGATCTCGCCGGGCTCGGTCGGTACCGGGGCGCTGATCAATGTCCTGATCGTTGCCGTCCTCGGCGGCATGCGTCATCCGATCGGAGCCTTCATCGGCGCCGTGGTGTTCGTGCTGCTGCAGAACTTCGCCGTCGACATTGTCGACCGCGAGCGCTTCAACCTGCTGATCGGCGGCGTATTCCTCGCGATCGTGCTGTTCTCGCCCGATGGCCTGCTCGGCCTCTGGGAGCGGGCGCGGCAGCGCTTCCTGCGCAGCGGCGCCGCCGCGGCGACGAGTTCACCGGCCCGTGATCCTCGCGGCAACACGGGCGCTTCCAGGGGGCTTCAGCCGGGCCAGAACCAGGGCCCCCTGCGGCAGCCGCATTGAACCCGAGATCATTCCGGAGGACGACATGATTGCAATTCAACCTGCCCGGCAGCGCGTGCTGATCGGTGCGGCCGTGGCCACAGCGCTGGTGGCGCTGGGCATCGGGCCCGGCCCGGCCCTGGCGCAGGAAACGCTGAAGATCGGCGTGCTCGCCACGCTCGAGGGACCGTTCGCGGCCGGCGGCCAGGACGGGATGCGTGGTGCGGAACTCGCACTCAAGCACAAGAACGGGATGGCCGGCGGCAAGAAGATCGAGTTCATCAAGGCATCGTCCAACGCCCAGCCCGACGTCGCCGTCAACGCGACGCGCAAGCTGGTCGAACAGGACAAGGTCCAGATCATGATCGGACCACTGTCGGGCTCCGAAGGGATCGCCGTGAAGAACTACAGCAAGTCGCAGCCGGCGATCACCTTCATCAACGGCAGTTCCGGCGCCCAGGGAACGACGCTGCAGGATCCGTCGCCGAACTTCTTCCGCTTCAACACCGAAGGCGCGCAGTGGATGGTCGGCCTGGGCGACTATGCCTACAGTGACAAGAAGTACCGCAAGATGGCGCTGATCTCCGAGGACTACTCGTTCCCGTACTCGCAGGTCCAGGGGTTCATGGCCGGGTACTGCAAGGCCGGCGGCAAGATGACGGAGAAGGTCTGGGTGCCGCTGGGAACCAAGGACTACGCCTCGGCGATCGCCAAGATCCCGAAGGACATCGACGCGCTGCTGGTGGTGCTGGGTGGCGCCGATGCGGTCAACTTCCTGACCCAGTACGAGCAGAGCGGCGGTGACAAGCCGATCATCGGCGGCACGATCACCGTCGACCAGACGGTGCTCGGCTTCCGTGGCCGCCGGCCCGACGCCATCGTCGGCACGCCGACAGCCGGGCCGATGGCCGACGCGCTCGACACGCCGGAATGGCAGAAGTTCGTGGCCGACTACAAGTCGTCGTTCAAGGACGGCTTCCCGAGCCCGTCGCTGTTCGCGTTTCTCTACTACATCAACACCAAGGCGACGCTCGATGCGCTCGACGTGGTCAAGGGCGACCTGTCCGACGGCCAGAAGAAGTACCGCGAAGCGCTGGCGGGGCTGACCTTGAAGACGCCGGTCGGCGACTACACGGTCGATTCCAACCGCAACGCGATCGGCCCGAACTTCATCACCGAGGTCAGCAAAGGTTCGGACGGCCGGTACTTCAACAAGGTCGTGAAGAAGGTCGACCGCGTCGACCAGACGCTGAACCTGGGCAAGGCCGAGTTCGACAAGATGGGACTGGGCACCCGCGAGAACCCGAACTGCCCGTGATCCGCGACCCGGCATCGGGACCGACGGCTTAGGCGCGATGGCCACCGTCGTTCGCGATCTCGCCCGGCGCGATGCCGAAGCGTTGGCGCGCGAGCGCGACGCCTCGGCGCAGCGCCTGGCGCGGGCCGCGACCCCGGACGCCGAGCCGGCGGCGGCGCTGGCATCGGGCGATGCACTCGCGCTGGCCGGGGTCTCGCGCGTCTTCGGCGCGCTGCGCGCCATCGACGACGTCACCTTCGCCGTCGCCGCTGGCGAACGCCGGGCCATTCTCGG
>JBEVJQ010000333.1:0-12853 GCA_040510055.1 Burkholderiaceae bacterium
CCTGCGTGCAGAAGTTCGTCGACGCGCTGGTCCGCCGCTACAACGGCAACGGCGTGCGCAAGCTGCAGATGATCGAGATCTGGAACGAGCCCGACTTCGCCGGTATCCCGTACTGGCGCGACACCGCCGCCGACCTGGCCAAGATGGGCCGCACCGTCTACCAGACGGCCAAGGCGGTCGACCCCGGTATCAAGGTGCTGTGGCCGTCGTTCGTTCATTGGTCCTCGGGCGTGACGGTCTGGCAGAACAAACTCGTCTACGGCCAGGCCTCCGATGGGGCCGGGGGCGTCGGCAAGGACTGGGCCGATGGCTTCGCGTTCCACTTCTACTCGTACAGCACCGAGATGGACACGCTGATGGACTACCAGGAGACCGCGCGCAAGACGCTCGAGGCGCTGGGCAAGCCCAACTGGGAGATGTACAACACCGAGATGGGCTTCGGTGATGGCTATGCCGCGACCTTGTCGATCGAGGTCAAGGCGGTGCTGATCCAGCGCTGGATGGCGCTGTGCGCAGCCTACGGCAACAAGCTCGCCGTGCTGTACTCGCACGACGGCTCGAACCTCGGCAGCCCGGCGACCAATCCGCAGATGGCGGCTGCCGCCAACGAGATCCATTCGCGGCTGGCGGGCAAGACCATTCGCGAGGCCGGTGTACTCGAGGACGGGCGCGTGTTCGTCGTCTTCGGCGACAACAGTACCTGGACGATCTGACCGGGCAGGCAGCTGCACGGCCCTCGCGGGCCGCCGGGAACGAGCAGTCGGCGCGCTTGACCCACGGCGCGACGGGTCGATTCGGTCCGTCGTCCCGGTCGACGGTAAGATCTTCGTCATGAGGAAGCGAACCGAGGCCCTGCCATCGCCGATCGATCGTCAGCGAAGGCTGCTGGTAGCGGCCGGCGCGACCATGCCGATCGGTGCCACTGGCTGTGAACGCGACGAGGACGAGGAAGCGGCCGTCGCTCCCGTCAAGCGCTGGCTGAAGCGACCCGGCTCGTCGACCTTCGAGATTCCGCCGGACTATCTCGGGATGCACGCGGACAACGGCGTCAACCCGAAGAGCCCGTCGCCAACCTACGCCTACGATGCCGTCCGGTCAGTGGACGTCGACGACGCCGAGGAGATGCCGGCCACGCACTGGTCGCGGATCGAACGCGAGCCCGGGCGTTATCACTGGCGAGAGGTCGATCGCTGGGTCGATGGACAGAAGGGCAAGACGATTGTCTGGACGTTGTTCGGCTGCCCGAGCTTCTATCAGCGCTATCCGCGCGAGCCGTGGGCGTACCCGTATCTTCCCGGTGGCGGGTCGCCGCCGCGCAATCCGGATGTCGCCGGCTCCTTCGTCAAGGCGCTGATCGAACGCTACGGCAGCAAGATCGGATTCATCGAAGTCTGGAACGAGCCGAATTTCGGCAACAAGGGCAACGATCCACTGCGGCACCGCTGGACGCCCGACTTGGGCATGCCGGCCTTCTTCACCGGGACCGCGGCCGACCTGGCGCAGTTGGCGCGTGCACTCAAGCGGGTCGTGCCACCGACGGCGAAGGTGATCGGCTGTGCGTGGGAGGGTCAATCCGATCCGTCGAGCCGGTTCAACTCGGCGCTGCGGTTTTCCTCGGCGCCCGACGGTTCCGGCGGGACGGGGAAGGACAATCTCGACGCGCTGTCGGTGCACTCGTATACGTACGATGGCAATGCCAACAAGATCGTCGACGAACTGCTGGGCTACGAGGCCTGCTTCGCGAAGGCCGGCTATCCGCAGACGATGCCGCGCTATGTGACCGAGGTCGGGGCGGAGAAGCCGAAATTCTGGACCGCCGACGTGCCGCCAATGGCCGAGAAGATCCGTATGATCCAGCGTTGGTGCATGGTCCCGGCAGCGCTCGGGTATCGTGGCGTCTATCTCTACAAGCACGGATTGATGCGCACGCTGGGTGACCCGGCCCGGACACCGCAGATCGCCGAAGCGATCAGCACGCTCCGCCAGCAACTCCGCGGCCGGGTGGTCGTTCGCGCCGCCGAATTGCAGGACGGCTCGATCTGGATGCGGTTCAAGGACGGCGACGACCTGCGAGCCTGAGCCCGCGATCCCGGCGACCGCTAACGGCTCGCCGGCTCCGCGCTGCAGAAGTCGTCGTAGGCGAGTCGCAGCCCCTCTCGCAGCCCGATCCTGGCCTTCCAGCCGAGGCGGTTGAGGCGCGAGACGTCCATCAGCTTGCGCGGGGTGCCATCGGGCTTGCTGCGGTCGAATTCGATGGTCCCTTCGAACCCGGTGACTTCGCCGATCAGCCGTGCCAGTTCGATGATGGTCACGTCTTCGCCGACGCCGATATTGACCAGCGGCGGATCGAATGCGCCGGTCTTCATCTCGTCGGCACCGAGCAACGAACGGAACACGGTCTCGTCCAGTTGCATCAGGAACAGGCAGGCGTCGGCCATCTCGTTGGACAGCAGGAACTCACGCCGCGGCGTGCCGCTTCCCCACACGGTCACCGAGCGGGAACCGGAGACCCTGGCCTCGTGGAACTTGCGCAGCAGCCCCGGGATGACATGGGAATTCTCGGGGTGATAGTTGTCACCCGGCCCGTAGAGATTGGTCGGCATCGCACCCAGATACTGCGTCCCGTACTGGCGGTTGTAGCTCCAGCACAGCTCGATGCCGGCGATCTTGGCCAGCGCGTATGCCCGATTGGTGCTCTCGAGCGGTCCCGTCAGCAGCATCTCCTCGCGCATTGGCTGCGGTGCGTGCTTCGGATAGATGCACGACGAGCCGAGGAACAGCAGACGCTGGACCCCGTGGCGGTAGGCCGCGTTGATGACATTGCCCTGGATCGCGAGGTTGTCCGAGAGGAACTCGACCGGATAGCGCGAGTTGGCGATGATCCCGCCGACCTTGGCAGCAGCGAGGAACACGTACTGCGGCTTTTCTCTGGCGAAGAACGCATCGGTGGCGGTCGGATCGCGGAGGTCGAGCTCCGCCGAGGTCCGCAGCCGAAGGTCGGTCCAGCCGCCCACGCCCAGCGCCCGCACGATCGCCGACCCCACCAGGCCGCGATGCCCGGCCACGAAAATCCGCGCACCCTTGTCCATCACCTACCCGCGCAGCATGGACGTTGCCTTCGGCGTCATTCGAAGTAGTCGAAGGCTTTGAAGCCGTGCCGCTTGACGAGGTCGTCGCGCTCGGCCGATTCGAGGTCGGCGGTGACCATCTCCTCGACCAGTTGCTCGAACGTCGTGGTCGCGGTCCAGCCGAGTTTCTTGCGGGCCTTGGACGCATCCCCGAGCAGCGTCTCGACCTCGGTCGGGCGGAAGTACCGTGGATCGACCTCGACGATGCACTTGCCGTCGTCATCGTAGCCCTTCTCGTCGATGCCGGTGCCCTTCCAGCGGACGTTGATGCCGAGTCTTGTGGCGGCGGCGGCGACGAAATCGCGGACGGAATACTGGACGCCGGTGGCGATCACGTAGTCATCGGGCTCGTCCTGCTGCAGGATCAGGTACTGCATTTCGACGAAATCGCGGGCGTGCCCCCAGTCACGCCGCGCGTCCATGTTGCCGAGGTACAGCCGATCCTGGAGACCCAGCTTGATCCGGGCGAGAGCGCGCGTGATCTTGCGAGTGACGAAGGTCTCGCCGCGCAACGGCGATTCATGGTTGAAAAGGATGCCGTTACAGCCGTAGATGCCGTAGGCCTCGCGGTAGTTGACCGTGATCCAGTAGGCGTAGAGCTTGGCCACCGCGTACGGCGACCGGGGGTAGAACGGCGTGGTCTCCTTCTGCGGAGTCTCCTGGACCTTGCCGTAGAGTTCGGAGGTCGACGCCTGATAGAAGCGGGTCTTGCTCTCGAGCTTCAGGATCCGGATCGCCTCGAGCAGCCGCAGCGTGCCCAGGCCGTCGGAGTTGGCCGTGTATTCGGGCGTCTCGAACGACACCGCGACGTGGCTCTGCGCGGCGAGGTTGTAGATCTCGTCGGGCTGGACTTCCTGGATGATGCGGATCAGGTTCGTCGAATCAGTCAGGTCGCCGTAGTGCAGGATCATTCGGCGGCCGCGGTCGTGCGGATCCTGATACAGATGATCGATCCGGTCGGTGTTGAATAGCGACGAGCGGCGTTTGACGCCGTGGACTTCGTAGCCTTTCTCGAGCAGAAACTCGGCCAGATAGGCTCCGTCCTGCCCGGTAATTCCGGTTATCAACGCTCGTCTGGGCATCTTGATTCCTGATGCGGCGCCCGCCAATGGATGCGCCGAGCGCCTCCTCTGCGAAACGCCTGAACTCCAAGGGGTCAGGGGCGGCCGGGACTGCGCGGCCACGCCCGTCATGGTAGGCAGGTTCGAAGGAGACCGGCCGATCGAGGCCGACCGGCGGTCATCTTGTCAGAAAGGTGCAACTTCGAGAAATCGGCTCGAGTCCGTTGGCTCGAAGTCCGCCGGCTCGAAGTCCGCCGGCTCGAGTCCGCCGGCTCGAAGTCCGCCGCGCGATTGTCCGCCTTCGAGTGGACGGCGAGTTGCGTACTACATCTGTGCTGCAAGCAGTTGCGACAGCATGAAACATCGGGGCGTCGGATGCGACAGCATTCTGAGGATTGCGTCGCGACGACGGCCGGTCGCGCGGGACAGGAGACAATGCGGCCTGTCGCTCGCGGTCGCATAACGTGAATTTGGTCATCGTCAGGCGCGGGGGTTGCGACAATACTTCCGCCATGCCGTCCGTCGTGTCGTGTGCACCACCGATCCCGGTCTTCATCGGCGCTGGTTCCCGAATTCTCCTGTTCGCTGGTTCAATGGCGTCCTGGCAGCCAAGCCGCCGGAGTCGCCGCGACGGCTTCTTCTAGCTCTGGCGCCGTCGTCTCCCTGACTGCTTGCACCTCTACAACGTCTCTTGCTACCGCCGCTTCCGCCTCCACCATTCCACGCCGACTGTCCGACCACGCTATGCCTGCTTCCGAACTGAGCTCCAAACCCGCGAAAGCGCGAGGCAAGGTCCGTCGGATGTCGGGGGTGCCCGCGCGCGTGGACATCACGGACTCCGCTATCGACGTACTCGAAGCAACCCGTCCCGACGCTCAGCAAGCCCTTCGGTCACGCGATCCAATCGCCTGGACCGCGAATCCGTTACCGGGCACGGGACCGTCGGCGGCAGCCGCCGAAATGCCGGCGCTCGGCGCCCGCGTGGCGATCCAGGGCGTGATGATCGACGTCGTCGACTGGCAGCAGGTCGTCGAACGGATCGAAGGCTGGGCAGTGCGGCGCCGCTCCAGCGTGGTGGCGATCTGCAACAGCCACTCGGTGGTCACCGCTTCCGAAGACCCGGAGCTGGCCCAGGCGCTGGCCTCCGCCGACATGGCGACGGCCGATGGAATGCCGATCGCGTGGATGATGCGCCGCCTCGGGTACCCGACGCAGGAGCGGATCAACGGACCGGACCTGATGCTGCGGTACTGCGAGACCGCCGAGCGCACCGGGACATCCATATTTCTCTTCGGCAGTACCGAACCAGTGCTGGCCCGCTTGGCTGCGAGCCTGCGCGACCGGTTTCCCGGGCTGCGCATCGCCGGGCAGCTGAGCCCACCATTCCGTCCGCTGACCGAAGCCGAGGACGCGGAGGTCTGCGCCCGGATCGCCGAGTCCGGCGCCGGTGTCGTGTTCGTGAGCCTGGGCTGCCCGAAGCAGGAGAAGTGGATGGATGCCCATCGCGGTCGGATCCCCGCCGTGATGGTCGGAGTTGGTGCCGCATTCGACTATCACGCCGGCACTTTGACCCGGGCGCCGACCTGGATGCGCGAACGCGGGCTCGAGTGGCTTCACCGCCTGGCCTCCGAGCCCGGGCGGCTCTGGCGCCGTTACCTGGTGACCAACACGCTGTTCTCGATTCGCGCGCTGGCGCAGCTGTTCGGACGCAAATGATCGCGAAGAAGGGCATGCCTGCGCGCGACGAGATTGCGCCAGGTGTGCAAGGCAGCAGCGGGGGCGGCGAGCCCGGAGGCGGTCGCGGCCCCTTCAGCGGGGGCTTCGATCCGGTCGAACGCGCCCGGAAGGCCAGTCACTATGCGACCCTCGGCGTCCCCGAGCATGCGTCGCAACGGTTCATTCGCGATGCCTATCGCCGCGCTGTCCAGCGCTGCCATCCGGATCGCTATCAGGACCAGCCGGAGGCCGAGGCGGCCTTCAAGGAAATCACCGTTGCATACAAGGTCCTGAAGGACCCGAGGACCCGGCGTGACTACGACCGGCGACTGGGGCTCGCGCCGGCCCGTCATGGTGCATCGTACGATTCGCCCGAGCCGGCCGGTTCGGACGCGATCGATCGCGAAGGTGTCGATGCAGCCAGCATCCAGCGGCTCGAGTCGTTGGCCGAGGCACAGGGTGACCGTGGCATCGGCGCCCCGAAGATCGCCAGCCACCTGATCGCCGAGGGTTCGCCGTACCAGTTCGCCTGGCACCTGGCCTGGCGCGCACGCCGCGCTTTCCTGGCTCGCACGCTGGACAGCCATGCCGGCGAATACGGCTGGCAGCAGGAAGTCGACGGCGAGCGCGGTGACTGGCAGGAATCACGCGACCGACATCGCAAGCCGCTGTCGGCGCTGCTCGGACGCCTGACGAAGCACTCACGCTAAAACTCAGGCGGTCGGTGTCGCCAGGCCGCCAGGGTGGCGCGATCCGATCTGTGGTCCGGGCGTGAACCACGGCCGACGCCGGCCGCGGCCGCCGTAGCGGTCGAGGCCGAGGTCGTCGGCCTGGATCTCGGGGGCCCGGCCGGCAATCAGGTCGGCCAGCAAGCGCCCAGACCCGCAAGCCATCGTCCAGCCGAGCGTCCCGTGACCGGTGTTCAGCCACAGGCCGGGAACGCCGGCGTCACCGACGATCGGCGTGCCATCTGGCGTCATCGGCCGTAGCCCGGTCCAGAACGAGGCCGAAGCCTCATCGGCCGCTCCCGGATAGAGGTTGCCGACGACGAAAGCCAGCGTCGCACGGCGGCGGGCGTCGAGCCGCAGGTCGAATCCAGCGAGTTCGGCCATGCCACCGACCCGGATCCGGTCGTCGAACCGGGTCACCGCGATCTTGTGGCTCTCGTCCATCACCGTAGAGACCGGCGCGCGCCGCCGGTCACTGATCGGCAAGGTCAGCGAATAACCCTTGACGGGATAGACGGGAACCCGGATGCCCAGTGGGCGCAGCCAGTCGCGGCTGTAGCTGCCGAGTGCGACCACGACGGCGTCGGACTCGAGCCGCTCCGGCCCGGCACCGCGATCGACCATGGCTCCGCGGATCCGCCCGCCCTCGTAGATCAGGCCGCGGATCTGGTGGCCGAAACGGAAGTCCACGCCGCTGGCGCCGGCGCGCTGCGACAGCGCCCCGGTGAACAGGTGGCAGTCGCCGGTCTGATCGCCCGGCAACCTGAGGGCGCCGGCGAGTCCGGCCCCGGTGACATCCAATCCGGGCTCGACGCGGGCGATCCCCGCTGGATCGAGCAATTCCCAGGCGATTCCGAGATCGTCGAGGACACGCGTGTCCTTGCCGATGGCCTCGAACTGGGCGGCATCACGAAAGACCTGGGTCGTCCCCTGTTGCCGGCCTTCGTAGTCGATACCGATGTCAGCGCGCAGCGCGTCGAGACAGCGCCGGCTGTAGTCGGCAAGCCGCAGCATCCGGGTCTTGTTGATCGCGTAACGCTCGGCAGTGCATTGGACCAGCATCCGGAAAAGCCACTGCAATTGGAACCCACTGCCGTCTGGCCGTAGCGCGAAGGGCGCGTGCTTCTCGAAAAGCCATTTGAGCGCCTTCAGCGGCATGCCGGGCGCCGCCCACGGAGTCGAGTAGCCCGGCGAGATCTGGCCGGCGTTGGCGAAGCTGGTTTCCATCGCCGCGGCCGGCTGCCGATCGACCACGATCACCTGGGCGCCGGCCTGCGCCAGATACCAGGCCGTACTGGTACCGATGACGCCGCTTCCGAGAACGAGGACCCGCATTTCACCTCCGGTTGGCAGGGAGCCAGTTGGCGATGACCGTGGCTGCCCGGAAATTCGAGTCTAGGCCTATCGCGAACGATTGAGACCTGAGATCGCCACGCAATAACGGCGAAAAGACTAGATAATCTCGTTATGACAGCAAATTCAACCAGATCGAGTGTCGTAGACAGGCAGTTGGACGCGATCGACCTCAAGATCCTGCGCCGGCTTCAGGCCGACGGCCGGATCTCGATGAAGGCGCTGGCCGCTGCGGTCGGCCTATCGGTCACGCCGTGCATCGAGCGCGTGCGCCGGCTCGAGCGCGAGCACGTGATCCGTGGCTACCACGCCAGGCTCGACCCGCAGGCGCTCGGCCAACAGTTGCTGGTGTTCGTCGAGATCAAGCTCGCGGCCAAGTCGGCCGCGGCGTTCGACGCCTTTCGCCGCGAGGTCCGCAAGCTGCCGGCGGTGATGGAGTGCCACCTCGTCTCGGGCGAGTTCGACTACCTGATCAAGGCGCGAATTCCGGAGATGAACGCCTACCGGCGCCTGCTCGGCGACATGCTGTTGGCCCTGCCGGAGGCGCGTGACTCGCGCAGCTATATCGTGATGGAGGAGATCAAGGAGTCGCTCGAGCTGGTAATTCCTGACCGATGAGCCGCAGGCGATCGAGGATCGGCCCCTGGCGCAATGGCGGCGGTGACCGGGTCAGGGACGAGCGAGTTGTTCATCAGTCGTTGACCGGCCCCGCGTCATCGTCGTTGCGCCGCCATCGCGACCGGCTCGCAGTCGACCAGGTCGGCGCGCAGCGTTGCAATATCGGGCTTGGCTCGGCTGGCGTAGCGCAGCGTCACGTAGCCGGCCTGCGCGGTGATCGCATCGCGCTCGGCATCGCGGGCGGCGTCGTGAGTCGCGTCGTCGAGTTCCACCAACGCGAGCACGCGTAGCGCTTCGTCGACGACGACATAGTCGACCACCTTCTGGGCGAAGCGGCCCCGGATCGACAGCCAGTGGCCGGTGCCGCCCTTGACGTCCGGCTCGATCAAGGCGCCCATCGAAACCTGCGCCAGCACGGTGTATTCGGGTACGGCAGCGGACAGCCGGTGATGGAATTCGATCTCGTTGTCGGTGAGGAGCGGCCGGGCGCGGACGCGAAACGGCGGTTCGGTGCGCCAGTTGCGGGCGACCAGCACCAGCAGCACCAGCGCCACGATCACTGCTGCGGCGAAGCGAGCCCGCTCCGATTGCAGCAGGGCCGACAACGCGATCCGGATCGAGTCGATCAAGACTGTGAGACGGCCGCGTGCTTGCGCTCACCGTCCGCATCGGATCGGCGGCTCGTGACGGCGCCGGGCCGGGGCGGCTCAGCGTCCGCACTTGATCGGCGGCTCGTGACGGCGTCGGGACCGGATCGGCTCACGGCCGCATCGGATCGGATCCACTCGTGCCGGCGCCGGCGAGGTCGCGCCCTTCCTCGACGGCATGGCAGGCGGCGACACCACCGCCCGCAACGCCGAGCAGCGCGGGGCGTTCGCGCCGGCATCGGTCGTTGGCCAGCGGGCAGCGCGGGTGGAAGGTGCAACCAGGTGGCGGGTTCAGCGGGTTCGGGACCTCGCCCGCCACTGGCGTCCGCTTGCGGCCGGTGTGCGAAGTGTCCGGAATCGCGTCGAGCAGCATCCGCGTGTACGGATGCCGCGGGCGGCCGAAGATCTGCTCGCGCGTTGCCAACTCGACGATCCGCCCGAGGTACATGACACCGACCCGATCGGCGATGTGATGGACGACGGCCAGGTTGTGCGAGATGAACAGGTAGGTGAGGCCGAACTGGCGCTGCAGGTCGCGCATCAGGTTCAACACCTGGGCCTGGACCGAGACGTCGAGCGCCGACGTCGGCTCGTCGCAGACGAGGAACTCGGGCCGGGTCGACAGGGCCCGCGCGATCGACAGCCGCTGCCGCTGGCCACCGGAGAACTGGTGTGGGAACTTCACGGCATCGGCCGCGGCCAGACCGACCTGGCCGAGCAGCGACTCGACCCGCTGGTCGATCGCCGAGGCCGACGGCTCGGTCCGATGGACGCGCATGGGCTCGGCGATGATGTCGGACACGCGCCAACGGGGATTGAGGCTCGCGTACGGGTCCTGGAAGATCATCTGCAACCGCCGGCGCAGCCGAAGACTCTCCGCCGGCGAGGCGCGGTGGATGTCGTGGCCGTCGAAGCGTACGGTTCCCCGGGTGGGTCGGTAGAGGCCGACCAGCAAGCGGGCAACCGTCGATTTGCCGCAGCCCGACTCCCCGACCAGGGCCAGCGTCTCGCCGCGGCGAATCTCGAAGCCGACGCCGTCGACCGCATGCAGCAGGGCCAGCGGCTTGCGCTCGAGCACGCGGTTGAGCCACGGCGGGGAAACATCGAAGATCTTCTGCAGCGCGTCGACGGCGACCAGGGTCCCCGCTCCCGCCAGCGCTCCGGCCGCGGGATCGGCCGACGGTCGCCGTGGGCCCGAGTGCCGGGCGCTGTCGTCCCCGTCGCCCCCGCGGCGGGGCACCGCTTCCGCAGTCATCGGGCTGTCTCGCCGTTGCCGGTTGCCGCCGCGACCGCTCGATGGTTGGCGCTGCGCACCGGATCGAGCAGCCAGCACGCGGCCCGCGTCGCGCCACCATCGAGCAGGTCGGGACGCTCGTTGCGGCAGACCGGCATCACGTTCGGACAGCGCGGATTGAATGCGCAGCCCGCCGGAATAGCCGTCAGTCGCGGCATCGATCCGTCGATCTGCGCCAACCGTTCGCGAGTCGCGCCGATCGACGGGATCGAACCCATGAGCCCGCGCGTGTAGGGGTGCTGCGGTCGATGGATAACATCGTCGACCGGACCGATCTCCGCGATCCGGCCGGCATACAGCACCGCAACACGGTCCGCAGTCTCGGCGATCACCCCCATGTCGTGCGTGATCAGCATCACCGACGTCCCGTGTTCGAGGCACAGACGGCGCAGCAGCACGATGATCTGAGCCTGGATCGAGACGTCCAGCGCAGTCGTCGGCTCGTCGGCGATGATCAGCCGCGGCTGGGCCGCGAGCGCGAGCGCGATCACCACCCGCTGGCGCATGCCGCCGGAGAACTGGTGTGGATAGTGGTCGATCCGGGCGCCGGCCGCTGGAATGCCGGTCGAGTCGAGCAGCGCGATCGCGCGCTGCCTGGCTTCGTCGCCGGAGACGTCGAGGTGGGTCCGAATCGTCTCGGTCAGCTGCCGCCCGATGGTGTAGAGCGGATTGAGCGAGGTCAGCGGATCCTGGAAGATGGCCCCGATCCGGCGGCCCCGGATGCGCCGCATCTGCGCCGGCGGCAGATTGTCGATCCGCTCGCCTTCGAGGAGGATCCGACCGGCGGCGATGCGCCCCGGGGGCTCGATCAGGCCGATCACCGCGGCGCCGGTCAGCGACTTTCCTGCTCCCGACTCGCCGACGACGCCGAGCACCTCGCCCGCGGCAATCGAGAACGAGATGTCGTCGATCGCCGTCAGCGTGCCGCGGCGTGTGGGGAACTCGACGCGCAGGTGGTCGACTTCCAGCAGGGGGGCGGTCATCCCGCGGCTCGGCGTCTCGTCATTGAAGCTTGGGATTGAGCGCGTCGCGCAGCCAGTCCCCGAGCAGATTGACCGACATGCAGAGCAGCACCAGCGCCGCGCCAGGGAAGACCACCAGCCACCACTCGCCGGAGTAGAGGAAGTTGTTGCCGCCGTTGATCATCGACCCGAGCGACGGCGTCGTCGGCGGTACGCCGACACCGAGAAACGACAGCGTCGCCTCGGTGATGATGGCTGTGGCGACGTTGATGGTGGCGATCACCAGCAGTGGCCCGGTGACGTTGGGCAGCACGTGCTGCAGCATGATCCGCCACGAAGGCACGCCGGTCACCCGGGCGGCGAGCACGTACTCCTTGTTCTTCTCGACCATCGTCGAGCCGCGAACGGTGCGGGCGTAGTTGACCCAGTTGGCGAGTGCGATCGAGCCGACCAGGACGAACAACGCCAGCGCGTCGATGTCGGTGCTCAGGGGCAGTACCGTCCGGGCCACGCCGTTGATCAGCAGTGCGATCAGGATCGCCGGGAACGACAGCTGGACATCGGCCACGCGCATGATGAGCGCATCGACGCGCCCGCCGACGAACCCCGCCGTGAGCCCGAGGGCAACGCCGATCAGAAGGGCGAGCAGCACCGAGGCCAACCCGACCCCAAGCGAGATCCGCGAGCCGTAGAGGATCGTCGACAGGATGTCGCGCCCCTGGTCATCGGTGCCGAGCGGAAACGCCGGGTTGGCCTCGGCGCTGCCGATCGGCGGCAACAGTGCGTTGTTGAGGTCGAGCGAACCGAGGTCGAACGGATCGTAGGGTGCGATCCACGGTGCGCCCACCGCACCCACGGCGATCACCAGCGCCACGATTGCCGAGGCGATGGCGACCGGCGTCCGGCGAAAGCTGTGGAGGATGTCGCTGTCGACGAACCGGCCGATCCGCCCCGGGGCACCGCCGGGAACGGCGCCGAGGCTGCCCGCCACCGGGTCGGCCAGCTTCGCCGGGGTGTCGCCCGGTTCGGACGACATCAGTCGACCTTGATCCACTTGTAGAAGTTGAAGTTGTCGGGCAACTGGACGACGGCGACATTCTTGCGCATCCCCCAGGCGAGCGCCTGCTGGTGCAGTGGAATGTGCCCGAAGTCATCCTTGTGGAGTTTGAAGGCCGCGCTGATCAATTGCTGGCGCTTCGCCTTGTCGGCCTCGGCGCCGACCTTGAACGTCAGCTCGTCGACTTCCTTGTTGCTGTAGCTGCCGAGGTTGAACAGGCCCGGTCCGCCGGGCCCCGGCGTGGCCATCAGGTTGATCAGGGCGTTATGCGCGTCGTAGGTGCCCGGAG
>JBEVJQ010000334.1:0-8628 GCA_040510055.1 Burkholderiaceae bacterium
CCTGTCGACCCGGGATGCGACCTGGACCGCGCGCTGCGCCGCTACCTGGGCCGTTCGGCTCGCGCCGTGACCGACGACTACGAGCGGTTCAGCGGCGGGCCGCTTCCGGACGGCTTCGTCCGCGACTGGCGCACGCGGTTGTTCGGCGAGTTCTCGCGGACGCTCGCGCCGATAGCCGGCGTCCGCGAGGCGGTCGCGGCGATGGCCGTGGCCCATTGCGTCGCCTCGTCGAGCGATGAGGAGCGGATCGAGTTCATGTTGCGCCGAACCGGCTTGTGGGATCTGTTCGAGAACCGGGCGTTCAGCACGACACGGGTGGCGAACGGCAAGCCCGCGCCCGACCTGTTCCTGCTTGCGGCGCGCGAGATGGGCGCGGCACCGGCGCGCTCGCTGGTCGTCGAGGACAGCGTCAGCGGCGTGACCGCCGCCAAGGCTGCCGGCATGACTGCATTCGGCTTCACCGGCGGCAGTCACTTCGCGGTCCTCGATCAGACCGACGCGCTGCGTGCTGCCGGCGCCGACCGCATCGTCGGTTCGATGGCGGAGTTGCCCGACGCCGCCCGGGGCGTGCCGGTCAGCCTTCGAGCTTGACGTTTGCGGTGCGCACGACCTTGTCCCAGCGCTGGATCTCGGCGTCGACGAATTCGCCGAAGGCGCGGCCGGTCGTCGTCGGGACCTCGGCGCCCAGGGCGTTCCATCCGTCCCGGATCTCCGGCGCTGCGAACACCTTCGCCAGCGCCGAGACCATCGAATCGACCGACTCCTTGGCCGTCCCGCGCGGCGCCCAGAGCCCGTACCAGGTCGCGGCGCGGTAGTTGCCCAGCCCGGCGTCCGCGGTCGTCGGGATCGTCGGGATCGCCGCGACCTTGCGGTCGGCGGCGACCGCGAGCGCGACGATGCGGCCCGCCCAGATGTGCTGCGCCGAACTGCCGAAGCCATCGCACATCATGTCGACCTGGCCGGCGACCAGGTCGGCGAGCGCGGGCCCGGCACCGCGATAGGGGATGTGGGTCAGGAACGTCCTGGTCTCGAGCTTGAACAGTTCGCCCGCGAGGTGATGCGACGTGCCGCCGCCGGCCGAGCCGAACGCGATCTTGCCCGGGTTGCGGCGGGCGTAGGCGAGAAACTCCGGCAGCGTGCGCGCGGCGATCCGCGACGGGTTGACCACGATGACCTGCGGCACGCTCGCGACGAGCGCCACCGGCACGAAGCTGTCCTTCAGGCTGTAGCCGAGCTTCGGATACAGCGCCGGCGCGATCGCATGGTGGACCGCGCCCATGAACCAGGTCCTGCCGTCAGGGGGCGCCTTCGCCGCGACCAGCGCGCCGACGTTGCCGCCGCCGCCGCCGCGGTTGTCGATGACGACGGGTTCGCCGAGCACCCGCTCGAGTTGCGCGACGAGCGGGCGCGCAAAGGCGTCGGTTCCGCCGCCGGGCGGAAACGGAACGACGATGGTGATCGGCTTCGCGCCCGGTTGGATCTGCGAGTGCGCGCGGCCAGTCGCAAGCAGCGGACCGGTGGCGAGCAGCGCGCTGATGACGCGGCGACGGGGGAGGTTGGATGACATCGAAGTACTCCGAGGTGAAATCAAGGGCGGTCGATCGAGACCACGACCGCCGATCGCATCCGCCGCCAGACGATCGGGATCACGAACGAACGCAGGTCGCTCGGCACGTGCAGGTTCGCGGGATCGCCCTGGACGACGACCGGCACCGAGATCACGAACTGGTCGCCGAGTTCGCGGCGCGCGTTGCCCGACAGCGTGTTGGCGATCTCGCCGCAGAGATCGGCGATCAGGTGGTCGCTGTGGTCGACCTCGCCGAGCTCGGACAGCATGAAGCGCAGCTTCTCGTCGGGCGCGGTGTAGTAGACGCAGCCGCGGAACTCGCCGGCGATGCCGATGATCCCCGTGTACTGCATCAGTTCGCATCGCGGCGAATCGGCGAGGTAGGCGGGGGCCACTTCGGCACCGCGCTTGAACTGGCCGAAGTAACCGAGCACGCCGTCGGTGAATACGCGCAGCGTTGTCTCATCCATGGATCGATTCCGGCGCGAGGTCGAGCAGGGCTTCTTCGAGTTGCGCGTCGCTGAAGGGCTTGAGCAGGAATCCCATCGCGCCGGCCTTCAGCGCCTCGATCGCCGTCGCCTTGTCGGCGAGCGCCGAGACGACGAGGATCCTTGCCGAAGGCATTGCCGCGACGATGCCTCGGGTGCAGGTGACGCCGTCCATCTCGGGCATCGTCAGATCCATCGTGACCACATCGGGCCGGGTCGTTCGCAGCACCTCGAGCGCCCTTAGGCCGTTCTTGGCCAGTCCCACGATCTCGTAGCGACGGGCGCCCGCGATGCGCGCGATGCGGTTGCGCATCACGCTCGAATCGTCAACCACCAGGATCTTCATGCCGGTTCCGCGATCGATGCGCCAGGACTCGTGGCGACGGTGGCGTCCGGTCCTGCCGCGGCGGCTCGGCTCGTGACCGGCGCGCCAGCCGTGTCGGCCGATTGCGGCGGGGGCGGCAGCGCGACCCGGAAGCTCGTCCCCCGGCCCGGTCTCGACTGCACCTGGACGGCCCCGCCCAGGCTTTCGGCGAGCCGTCGAACGAGGTCGAGGCCCACCCCTTGGCCGGCGTCCTCGTCCAACGCATCGGCGCGCGTCGAGAAGCCGGCGTCGAAGATCCTGGTCGCGATCTCGCGGTCCGACATCGACGCCAGGCGCTCGGAACTGAAGCGGCCCGAGGCAGCGAGGCGTGCGCGCACGGTGCTGACGTCGATGCCGCGACCGTCGTCGTGCGTCGACAGGGTGAAGCCGCGCGCGACGTTCGGGACGATGTCGATCAGGATCGAGCCGACTTCGGCCTTGCCGGCGGCGCGACGCTCGGCCGGGCGCTCGATGCCGTGGACGATCGCGTTGCGGACCAGTTGCAGCGCGATGTCGCCGGCGGTGCGCCGGTAGTTGGCGGGAAGGAGGTCGAGCCCGAAGGTCCGCAACTCGACCGACTTGCCCTGGCGGGCGGCGACGCGCGCGGCTATCGCCCTGAGCTTGTCGTCGAGGGCGCGGACGCCGGCAGCCCGTGCCTCCGCCGACGCCCGGCCCCGGACCGGCGCGGCGGCCGGCGTAGCCGCTACCTCGGGTTCGACGAGGCCGGGCTCGGCGCCGCGCTCGACCGCGGCCAACGCCCGGCCGATCGTCAGGATCTGCTCGGCCTGGGCCAGGATGCCGTCGAGGGCGACAGCGGCGGGCAGGAAATCGTCGCCGCAGAGGTCGGGCTTGGCCCGCAGCGTCGCGAGCAACCCCTCGAACTGATGGAGCGATGTCTCCAGCGCCTCGATGCCGAAGCTCGCGGCGTCGCCCTTGAGGCGATGCGCCTGGGCGAAGATGGCGCCGAGCTTGGTGCGCAGTGCCGCAGAATCGTTTGCCGGCTCGCGCAGCTCGGCGTTGATCGCCTCGGCGCCGACACGGACGATGGTCGCGATCTCGGCCATCCGCGCCGGATCGCCGCGCATCAGTTTCGCCAGCATGGCGAACTGGTCCTTGGCCTGGATCTTGAGCGACTCGAGTTCGCGCTCGAGTCGGACCCGGGCGGTGACGTCGATGACGGTGACGAGCAGGTGCGTCGTCTTGCTGCGTTCCCGCACCCGCGTGAACCGCACGTCGAGGTGCTTCGCCGTCAAGCCGCCGCGCCCGTCGGCGATGCCGATCTCGACGTTCTGCAGCGGATTGAGCGACTGCACGAGCTTCTCGTTGACGTGCTCGCCGAACAGGAGGTCGATGTAGTCCGCGGCCAGCTCGAGCGTCTTGCCGGTGACCTTGCCCTTGAGCAGCGACAGGAAGTCGGCGCCGGCGAGGTCGTCGCGACCGAAGATGCCGGCCAGGAAGCGCGACTGCTGGCCACCGATCCGCTTGTCGCGATCGAGCAGGAACAGCCCCTCCTGCACCGTTCGCAAGATGTCGGCGTTTTCCTTCTGCGAGCGTTCGACCCGTCGGTCCGCCCGGCCCAGCTGGCCGATCGAGCGCAGCGCGATGAACAGGAAGTTGGCGATCGCGAGCAGCATCCCGCCGAGCTGCACTCGCTGCAGCGTCGCCTCGCGCGTCCGCGCATTGCTCTCGAGCGCTACCGCGAGGTCGTTCATCGTGTTGAACAGCGCCGGCAGGTCGCCCGCGGCGACCAGCGCTGCCGAGTCGGCGTCTTCGGCGCCGATGACGTCGGTGCCGACGAGCGGGGCGAGGTCGCCGGCCATTGGCGCCCACAGCCCGTGGGCGCGCCTGAGCAGCCGCTCGATCACCGGGTCGTCAGGAGCCGGAAGCTCGATCGCGCTGCCGTCGAGTCGCCTGGCGGGACCGCCCCTGGTCAGCACCTCGAGCGTGGCGCCGAAGCCGGCGACCGTGACGCGCAGCTCCTTGCGCAGATCATCGGAGACGGCGCCGGCGCGCGTCTGGTCGCGAATCTCGAGCAGCGTGCGCGCCATCCGCTGCGACAGGGTCCGTTCCCAGTTCGCCAGGTTGAGGATCGAGACCGCCTCGGCCGTCTGGCGCGACAACTGCAGGTTGACGCCGAGCACGCCGAGGAAGATCACCAGGAACGACGCCACCGCGGCCGCGAGCGCGCGGTATTTGCCCAAGTACGGTCGAAGCATCGTATCGTTCCGATCGATCTGTCACGCGGGCGGCGGTAATCGCTGCCACACCGGATGGCGCCAGTCTACGGATGCCCCGTCGTCGCCGACAGACATGCACACCCGCGGCCGTCGGGCTGCGACGCCTTCGGTCGACCGGAGCCGCTCGACGGTCGCTGGCCGGCGGTGGACGGTCGCCGTCGTTGCGCCTGCGCCTCGAGAGGCGATCCTGTCCGGCGTCAACGTCCGGTGGGAATGCGCGTGTAGACTTCAAACGGGCCGGGTCGCGCCGGCCGGCGCCGTCGAGCCGATCGCAAGAAATCGGTGTGGCAGGGACCGCAGATCAATGGAGGAGACGATGGAACGGAGTAGCCGTTGGGCCGCTGCGGCGGTCGTGGTCGCCACCCTTGTCGGCGCCGCGCCGGCGCGAGCCGCCACCGAGGTCGAGTTCTGGCACGCGATGAGCGGCGCCCTCGGCGAGCGCGTCGACGAACTGGTTCGCAGGTTCAACGATTCGCAGCAGGACTACGTCGTCAAGGCCATCGCCAAGGGCAGCTACGACGAGGTCCTGAACGCCACGATCGCCGCCTACCGGGCCAAGCGGGCGCCCGAGATCGTCCAGGCCAACGAGCGCACGTTCCTCACGATGCTCAACTCGGGCGCGACGCTGGCGGCGGCCGACCTGCTGGCCCAGAACGGCTACAAGATCGACTGGAGCAAGTTCATCGCGCCGGTGGTCAGCTATTACTCGCAGGGTGGCAAGTTGCAGGCGATGCCGTTCAACTCGTCGACGCCGATCCTGTTCTACAACCGCGACCATTTCAAGGCTGCCGGATTCGAGGCTCCGGGCGCGACCTGGCAGGAACTCGAGCCGCAGCTCGATGCCATCAAGGCCAAGGGCGTGTCGAAATGCTCGATGGTCCTGCCCGGCGACTACGAGTGGAGCTTCCTCGAGAACTTCAGCGCGATCAACGACATTCCCTATGCGACGCGGCGCAACGGCATCGACGGTCTCGACGCCAAGTTCGTCTTCAACGGCAACAAGCTGATGGTCGGCCAGGTCGAGCGGATGCGGCGGCTGGTGGAGAAGGGCGTGATGGAGATTCCGGGGCAGGGGATCATTCCGACGCAACTGTTCACCTCCGGTGCCTGCTCGTCGATCATCGCCTCGACCGCGGCGCATGCCGCGGTCCAGTCGCTGGCGAAGTTCAACTGGAGCGCGACCTACCTGCCCTACGAGCACGGGCAGACACCGCGCAACAGCGTGATTGGCGGCGCGGCGCTGTGGGCGATGAAGGGCCATGGCAACGACGACTACAAGGCCGTGGCGGCGTTCTTCAATTTCCTCGGCAGCACCGACACCCAGGTCTGGTGGCACCAGGCCACGGGCTACGTCCCGGTGACGACTACGGCCTACGAAGCGGCCAAGTCGCAGGGCTATTACCAGGCCAACCCGACGCGCGAGATCGCGATCCTGCAACTTGCCCGCGGCACGCCGACCGACAACTCGATGGGCTTCCGGCTGGGAAACAGCAGCCAGATCAACGTCGGAATCATGGAGGAGATCTCGGCTGCCTTCCTCGGTCGCAAGCCGGCGCAGAAGGCGCTCGACGATGCCGTGGCGCGGGGCAACGAACAGCTCCGGCGCTTCGAGCAGATGCATGCAGGCAAGCAGTAGCGCGGCCAGCGGCGGCGCGGCAGCGACGACACAAGGTCGCGGCGGGGCGACGACGACAGGGACTCGCGGCGGGGGGACGACGACAGGGACTCGCGGCGGGGCGGCGACGGCAGGAACTCGCGGCGGGACGGCGACGGGCGGTCGCCGCGCGACCCGCGTCCGACACCGTACCGGATCCGCTGCCCATGGCGACGAGCACGGCGCCAAGCGAGCGCATTTCGAGGACCGCGCGTTGCCGGCCTGGCTGCTGGCCCCGCAGCTGCTGATCCTGCTGCTGTTCTTCTTCATCCCGTCGATCCGGGCGCTGTTGCAGGCATTCCAGCTGACCGATCCGTTCGGCGGCAGCGTCCAGTGGGTCGGCTTCGACAACTTCCGCCAGCTGCTGGCGAGCAACGGCTACTGGGCTTCGGCCCGGGTCACGTTGTGGTTCACGCTGGCGCAGAACGCGCTCACGCTGTCGGTGGCGCTGCTGCTGGCGTTCGCGACCAACCACGTCGTCCGAGGGCGCGGGGCCTACCGGACGGTGCTGTTGCTGCCGTATGCGATCGCGCCGGCCATCGCCGGGATCATGCTGGCATTCCTGTTCAATCCGCGCGTCGGACCGGTCGCACAGATGCTGCACGCGATCGGGATCGGCTGGGATCCGAATCGGACCGACCTGCATGCGATTGCGCTGATCGTGCTCGCCGCCTCGTGGAAGCACATCTGCTACAACTACATCTTCGTGGTCGCAGCATTGCTCGCCGTCCCGCAATCGATCCTCGAATCGGCCGTGGTCGACGGCGCCGGGCCGATCCGGCGGTTCGTCCGGATTTCGCTGCCGATGATCGCCCCGACGCTGTTCTTCCTGGTCGTGATCAACTTCGTCTACGGCCTGTTCGACACGTTCGCGATCGTCGACGCCACGACGCGTGGTGGGCCCGCCGGCGCCACGTCGATCCTGGTCTACAAGGTCTACCTCGACGGTTTCGTCACCCAGGATCTCGGGTCGTCGGCCGCGCAATCGGTGATCCTGATGGTGCTGGCGCTGGGCCTGACGTGGACGCAGTTCCGTTTCGTCGAGCGGCGTGTCAACTACAGCGTCCAGTGAGGGGCGCGTGCGATGATCGAGCGGACCCCGGTGCTCGACTCCGCCTGCCACATGGTGCTGATCGCGGGCGCGGTGCTGATCTGCCTGCCGCTCTACTTCGTGTTCGTCACCGGCTCGCTCAGCCAGGAAGACGTCCTCGAGGTGCCGATCTCGTGGTTGCCCGGCGACCAGTTCATCGCCAACCTGAAGACCGTCTGGCAATCGGCCGGCTTCGGCCGCTCGATGCTGAACTCGGTGATCGTCGCCGTCGGGATAACGGTGGGAAAGCTTGCCGTCTCGCTGATCGCCGCCTTCGCCGTGACCTACTTCCGGTTCCCGTTGCGGCGCACGGCGTTCTGGTTGATCTTCGTCTCGCTGATGCTGCCGATCGAGGTCAGGATCGTCCCGACCTATGAATCGGCGGCCAACGTGGCGCTGCCGTTGAACCTGGTCGGCGGTTGGCTGGATGCGCCGGGGTTGGCCGCGATCGACTGGAACATGGTCAACACCTATCCCGGCCTGATCCTGCCGGTGATGGCGTCGGCCACGGCAACGTTCCTGTTCCGCCAGTTCTTCCTCACGATTCCGGAGGAGCTATGCGAGGCAGCGCGAATCGACGGCGCCTCGGCCTGGCAGTTCTTCCGCCTGATCCTGCTGCCGCTTTCGCGCTCCAACATCGCTGCCTTGTCGATCATCCTGTTCCTGATCGGCTGGAACCAGTACCTCTGGCCGCTGCTGATGACGACCGACCCGCAGATGACGACCGCCGTGATCGGCTTGAAGAAACTGCTGCCGCAGACCGACTCGCTGCCGACCTGGCACGTGCTGATGAACGCGGCGTTGCTGACCATGTTGCCGCCGACGATCGTGATCCTGGTCCTGCAGCGCTGGTTCGTGAAGGGACTGATCGACAGCGGCAAGTGATCATGACTCACATCGTCGGCCACCGCGGCGCGCGCAACCTCTGGGCCGAAAACAGCCTCGGCGGCTTTCGACGTGTCCGCGACCTCGGCGTCGATGCCATCGAACTCGATGTCCACCTGTCGGCCGACGGTGAGATCGTCGTCATCCACGACCCGCTGCTCGAGCGCACGACCGACGGCCGGGGTCCGGTCGCCGGATCGAGCCTCGCGGCCCTGCGCCAAGTCAGGCTGCGCGAAACGCTGGCGGAATCGATCCCGACGCTGGCCGAGGTGCTCGACGTCTTTGCCGGCGCCGCGATCGACTGGAACATGGTCAACACCTATCCCGGCCTGATCCTGCCGGT
>JBEVJQ010000335.1:0-27138 GCA_040510055.1 Burkholderiaceae bacterium
CCGTTTCCGGCGATTTATTCATGCCTTCCCAGTTCGTTGGGGCTGTTGGGGACGATCGTTCCCGGCCGGCAGGTCAGCACCAGGATCAGCAGCGTCAGCAGATAGGGGACGGTGTTGAACAGGTGGTAGCCCCAGCCGATACCGATCGACTGCAGTGCGGGCCCGACGGCGCCGGCGCCGCCGAACAGCAGCGCAGCGCCGACGCAGCGCCACGGGCTCCAGCGGGCGAAGATGACCAGCGCCACGGCGATCAGGCCCTGGCCGCTCGAGATTCCCTCGTTCCAGCTCCCCGGATAGAACAGCGTCAGCGACGCCCCGCCGAGACCGGCGATGCAGCCGCCGGCCGTCGTCGCGGCGATCCGGATCCCGGACACCGAATAGCCGAGCGCGCGAGCCGCGTTTGCCGAGTCGCCGGCCATTCGGACCAGCAGCCCGGCGCGGGTCCGGGCGAACGCCCAGGTCAGCGCCAGCGCTACGATGATCCCCAGCGGCAACAGCGCATTGACCTCGAGCGCCGACCGGATCGCGGGGCTCGCGCTCCAGCCACCGAGAGCGATGGCCGGCAACTGCGGCGCCTGCGGCTGGATCAGCGGCTTGCCGAGGAAGAATGCGAGCCCGGTGCCGAACAGCATCAACGCGATGCCCGTGGCCACGTCATTGACCCGGTCGAGCGAGCAGAGCAGGCCATGGAGCAACGCCAGCAGGCCGCCGCTCGCGGCGCCGGCGAGCACGCCGATCCACGGCGATTCCGTCAGATACGAGCCGCCGAACGCGCTCATCGCCGACAGCACGAGTACCCCTTCGAGACCGAGGTTGATCCGGCCCGATTTCTCGGTCAGGCATTCGCCGAGGCTGACGAACAGGAACGGCACGCCGACGCGCAGCGCTCCGCCGACGATCGCGCAGAGCAAGGTGAACCATTGGTCGGCGGTCATCAGTGCGCGCCCTCTGCCGCGACCGGCGGTGCTCGATCGCGATCGGCGCTGTTGACCGCGCGCCGGGCCAGCAGCCGTCGCCAATCGACGTCGCGTAGCGCCTCGCTGGCCAGGATCAGGACGAAGGCGATTCCCTGCAGCACCATCACCGATGCGTCCGGCAGCCCGACGCGGCGCTGGAGCAGGCTGCCCGCGGCGCCGAAACCGCCGAACAGGATCGCCACCGGGATGATCGCGATCGGATTCTGGCGCGCGATGAAGGCCACGAGAATCCCGGCGTAACCGTAGCCCGCGATCAGCGAGGCGTTGGCATTGGTGTGGACGGCGGCGACCTCGACCGCCCCGGCCAGTCCGGCGCAGGCACCGCCCAGCGCGCAGGCCACGACGATCAAGCGGGTCGCCGGCAGCCCGACCAGTTGCGCGGCGCGCGGATTGCCGCCGACGACCCGGACCGAGAAGCCCGAGGCGGTCCGGGTCGACCAGATGCCGAGCGCCAGGCAGGCGACGACGCCGATCGCGAATCCCCAGTGGACGTCGGTGCCGGCGATGCCACCGATTCGCAGCGACTCGGCCAGCGGTTGTGTCGAGGGCTTGTTGAGGCTCGCCGGATCGCGCAGCGGCCCCTCGACCCAGTGCTTGAACAGGCCGATCGCCACGTAGGCGAGGAGCAGGCTGCTGATGGTCTCGTTGATCCCGCGGTACTGGCGCAGCGCTCCCGCCAACGCGATCCACAGCGCGCCGCCTGCCGCGCCAGCGAGGCAGACGATGACGGTGCCGCCGATGCCGTCGGGCGGCGCCACGGCGTAGGGCACGGCGGCGCAGGCAAGGCCGCCGAGGACGAGCGCCCCTTCACCGCCGATGACGATCAACCCCGCCCGCGCCGGAATGGCCACGCAAAGCGCCGTCAGCATCAACGGTGCTGCGCGCTGCAGCGTGTTCTGCCACGAGAACCAATCGCCGAACGCGCCGCGGAACAGCGTCGCCCAGACCGCGACCGGATCGGCGCCTCCGAGCCAGACGAAGCCGCCGAACAGCAGCAACGCAGCCAGGATCGCCGCGACCGGCAGGCCGACGTCGCGACCGATCGCGGCGCCCAGATGGTGTCCGCCGCCCGAACCGCCGGTCGTCATCGCGCGCCGCTCAGATCGAACCGACGACGCCGTCGACCAGGTAGTTCATCTTCTCCAGTTCGAGATCGGTCTGGACGAGCGTCTTGCCACCGGCGATCACCGGGTTGCCCTTGTTGTCCTTGATCGGTCCCTGGAAGATGTCGAAGCCGCCGGCCATCATCTTCGCCTTGACCTCGTCGGCATTCTTCCGCGCGCCTTCGCTGACCGACGGCCCGTAGGGCGAGGCCTTGACGTAGCCGTCCTTGAGGCCGCCGCGCAGGAAGTTCGGGTGCGGCTTGCCGGTCCGGGCCGCCTCGACCACGGTCTTGTAGACCGTCAGCCAGTTCCATTCGGCGCCGGTCAGGTAAGCGTTCGGCGCCAGTTTCGCCTGGCTCGCGTGGTAGCCGCAGACGAACTTGCCGCGTCTCGCCGCCGTCTCGACCACGACCTTCGGGCCGTCGACGTGCATCGTGAAGACATCGCAGCCTTGGTCGGCGAGGCTGTTGGTCGCCTCGGCCTCCTTGACCGGCATCGACCAGTCGCCGGTGAAGATGACGCTGCAGCTGATCCCGGGCTTGACCGAGCGCGCGCCGAGCGCGTAGGCGTTGATGTTGCGCAGCACCTGCGGGATCGGCTTGGCCGCGACGAACGCGATCTTGTCGCTCTTCGTCATGTGACCGGCGACGATCCCGTTCAGGTACTGGCATTCGTCGATGTAGCCGAAGTAGCTGCCGACGTTCATCGGATGCTTGCCTTCGGTCCAGAGCCCGCCGCAGTGCGAGAAACGGACGCCGTTGGACTTCGGTGCGACCGCCAGGATGTGCGGGTCGAAATAACCGAACGATGTCGGGAACAACAGGGTGGCGCCGTCCTGGGCAATCATTCCCATCATCGCTTTCTGGGCCGCGTTGGTCTCGGGAACGTTCTCCTCCTCGACGATCTTGACGCCGGGCAGCTTCTTGATCTCGGCGGCGGCCTGCGCCTGCGCCTGGTTGTAGCCGTAGTCGTCGCGCGGGCCGACGTAGATCACGCCGACGGTGATCGGCTTGGCCTGCGCCTGTCCAGCACGCGGCAAGGCGGCGACAGCGCCAGACGCTCCCAGGGATGCGATCAGCTTGAGCGAGTCGCGACGATCGGGGCGGGTCTGCATGGTCATCTCCAGTCTCGTATGAGGTCAATGTTGTCGGTCGATGGCGGACGCTGGTGGGGCAGGTCAGCGTTCGAGCGCCGCGATCGGCGCCCGGACGACGCCTGCCGCTTCCAGGGTTGCCGCGGCGCGCAGCACCAGGTCCTCGCGCCACGGCGCAGCGATCAACTGGACGCCGATCGGCAGCGCCCCCCGGTCGCGCCAGACCGGCACGACGCAGACCGGAAGACCAATGCACGAGATCGGCTGCGTGAGCAACCCCAAGTTGGGTCGCAGCGGCAGGCGCTCTCCGCCCAGCTCGAACCACTCGGTTCCGATCGGCAGCGCCGCGCACGGGGTCGCCGCGGCGATCAGCAGGTCGAATCGCTCGAACACTGTGGCCACCGCTTCGGCATAGCGCCGCCGAACCCGTTGCGCCCGCGCGATCCATGCGGCCGGCAGCAACGCACCGGCGAGAAACCGGTCGCGCGACAGCGGCTCGAAGTCGGCCGGCCGGCGGCGCAGGTCGGGAAGGTGAAGGGCGGCTGCCTCGGAATTGGTGACGAGGAACGCCGCGGCGCGACCGGCCTCGACCAGCGGCAACTGGACGCGCGCATCGGCGCCGAGCGCCTCGGCCACCGCCGCTACGCAGGCCAGTGCCTCGTCCGTCGCCTTCTGGCGGAACCAGCCATCGAGGACGCCGATTCGCAGGCCACCGATGCCGTCGTTCAGTCCGGGCGACACCGGGTCGACCGGACGCTGAGCACAACCGGGGTCGGTGACGGGCCCGCTCTCCGGTCCCTGCATCGCGTCGTAGACGGCCGCGAGGTCGCGAACGCTGCGGGCGAACGGACCGAGATGATCGAGGCTCGAGACGAACGGATAGCTCCCGGTGCGCGGCAGCCGGCCGAACGTGGGCTTCAACCCGAAGACCCCGTTCAGCGATGCCGGCACCCGGATCGATCCGTTGGTATCGGAGCCGAGCGTCACCGGGACCTGGCCGGCAGCGACGGCCGCCCCCGAGCCGCCCGATGATCCGCCGGCCGAGCAACGCAGATCGTGCGGATTGCGTGTCGGTCCGGCGTGCGAGTTCTCGGTCGTGAAGCCGTAGGCGTACTCGTCCATGTTCAACGCGCCGACCAGCACGGCACCGGCGGCCTCGAGGCGGCGCACGAGCAGTGCGTCATCGCTTGCCGGGGCCGCATCGCGCTCGATCCGCGAGCCGGCAAGCGTCGGCATGCCGGCGACATCGAACAGGTTCTTGACGGCGAACGGCATGCCGAGCAAGGGCCGGGCGCGCAGCGCCTGCTGTCCCGGTGCGCCCAGCGCTGCGTCGAGTCGCGCCGCCCGTTGCCGCGCGCGCTCGCCGACGACTTCGGTGAACGCGTTGATGCGTCCGTCGGTGGCCGCGATCCGGTCGAGGGTCGCGTCGACCAGTGCGGCGACCGTCGATCGGTCGCTGCGAACGGCCGCCGTCATCGCGGTTGCGTCCTGATCGAGCAGGGCCGATGAGGTTGCGGCCGTCACGACGGCGCCTGCGTCGGGACCACCGGTTCGAACCGCAGCGCCGATTCGTCGCGTGCCTCGAGCGTCACGCCTTCGACGACCGCGGCCATCGTGGCCGCCAGTTCGAAGTACCGCAGTACGCCGGGACGGTGCTCGGCGGCGAGCGGCAAACCGATCGCGGCCGCCGACGCCTCGACATAGCGAGCGAGTTCATCGGCGTTCATCGCTTGAGTCGTCATCGCTGAATCGTCACTGGACTCGTCATCGCTGGCTCGTCACCGGGCTCGTCATCGCTGGCTCGTCATCGCTTCGCCGTCCGCTGCCGGGACGTAGCGGCGCCAACCGCCGAGCTCGGTGATGTCGACCGCGCCGTCGAGCGCCGCGCTCTCGCAGAGGAAACCCTGGACCTGGCTGCCGTCGGCCAGCGTCAAGGTGCCGATTCCGAGCGGTGCGGGGATGGCCGCGACGAACGAGCCGTAGTTCGCTTCCGGCATCTCCCAGACCTCGATCTCGATCGCCCCGCCGTCACCGGGCGCGACCCGGACCAGCCCGGGCTTCGCCGGCGTCGTCCCGGGCAGCGCATAGAGGCGATAGATCGGTGCCGTGCGCGTGGTCGCGAGCAAACGCGATCCGCGCTCGAGCAACTGTCCGTTCAGCGGCATTCCCGAAAGGTGCGCGCCGACGACGGCTACCCGCACCCCGCGGCCGCTTGCCGGCAGCGCCGACACCGTTGGCAGCGGCCGTGGCTCGCCCAGCGGTCGGCCGGTCGCGCCCGCCGTCAGTCCGGTGACGTGATGGAAGCGCTGGGCGAGCGCGGCCAGTGCGAAGTCGCTGCCGGCGGGGCCGATCAGCGTGATGCCGAACGGCAGCCCATCGGTGCGCAGGCTGGCCGGACCGGCGATCGCGGCGAAGTCGAGCAGGTTGACGAAGTTGGTGTAGTAGCCGAACCGGCGGTTGCGCTCGATGGGATCGGCGAGCATCGCTGCGATCGTGCAGTGCGTCGGTGCCGTCGGGACCACCAGGACGTCGATGTCGTTCCACATTGCTCGCGCCTCTTGACCCAGCGCGCGCAATCGGGTCAGCGCCTCCGCATGGTCGGCCGCCGAGTAACGACGTCCCTGCGCGAGGATGCCGCGAACCGGCTCGATCACGTCGTCCTCGTGGGCATCGAAGAAAGTCCGCACGGCGACGTATCGCTCGGCCACCAGCGCACTGTCGTAGAGCAGCGCCGCCGCCTCGGCCAGCGGGCGGTAGTCGACGGTCGCCATTCGGCCGCCGAGCGCGCCGAGCTGCGCGAGCGCCGACTCGAATGCGCCCTGCGACAGCGTGTCGCCATGAAATTCGCGGATCGATGGGACGCCGAAGCGAAACGCCTGCGGCCAGAATGCCGGCTGCAGCGCCACCGGTCGCGAATACGGATCGGTGGGATCGTGGCCGATGGCACTGGCGAGTACGCGGGCACCATCAGCCACGGTCCGGGCGAAGATCGAGACGCAGTCGACGCTCTGCGCCGCGGGCACGATGCCCGAGCACCTGATCAGACCGCGCGTCGGCTTGATGCCGACGATGTTGTTCAGGCCAGCCGGTACGCGGCCCGACCCGGCGGTGTCGGTGCCGAGCGCGAAGTCGACCTCGCCGGTGGCCACGACATAGGCGGAACCGGAACTCGAGCCGCCGCTGACGTAGCGCGGGTCGAAGGCATTCGGGACGGCACCGAACGGCGAGCGGGTGCCATTGAGCCCGCAAGCGAACTGGTCGAGGTTGGTCTTTCCGGTGCACAGCGCACCGGCATCGAGCAATCGCTGCACCACGGTGGCATGCGTGCTCGCGGTGCGCGCGAATGCCGGACAGGCCGCAGTCGTGGGGTGCCCGGCTACGTCGATGTTGTCCTTGACCGCGAAGCGCAGGCCGGCGAGCGGTCCGTCCCCACGGGCGTCGTCGCTGCCGGGCCTGGTCGAGGCACCGAGCGGCGACGCGAACGGCAGGATCCACGCCGCCTCGGGGGCACCGAGTTCTTCCCGAGGCACCGAGCCGATCGCTCCCGAACTGCCTTGCTGGCCGCGCTGCACCGTCATCAAGCATCCCATCTTGTGTACAAGAAGGCATGCAAGGCGCGTGCCAGCGCCAATCCCGAGCCAGGGGCCGCGCGGGCCACAGCAAGGATGTGGGGCGTTCTGCCCTATGATTGAAATAGCCTCACCGCCCGGAAGCCGCCATGTGCCGCAATATCAGGACGCTGTTCAACTTCGAGCCGCCCGCCACCGAAAGCGAGATCCGCGATGCGTCGCTTCAGTTCGTCCGCAAGCTGAGCGGGTTCAATGCACCGTCGCGGGCCAACGAGGAGGCGTTCGACCGGGCCATCGACGAGGTCGCGGCAGCCGCGACGCGCCTCATCGCGTCGCTGGTCACGACGTCCGCACCGCGTGATCGCGAGACCGAGGCTGCCAAGGCGCGCGAACGTTCGGCCTCGCGCTTTGCGCCGCTGCGCTAGCGCCCGGCCGTGATCGGACCGTCAAGGCTGCGGCTCATCGCCAACGCCATCGGCCGCCATGCGCTGGCCGTGGCGTTGGGTCTGGGCCTGTCGACGGTCGTCGATGGCACGCGCGCCCAGACGCTGACGACGCAGGGTTGGCCGCGTCCGGCCAACGCGCAGCAATCGGTGACTCACCTTCACCTGTTGCGACAGGCGCCGTTCTTCAACGGTCTCGACGACGATCGTCTGCGCTGGGTCATCGAGCACTCGCGCGAGTGGAAGGTCATCGCCGGCGAGGAGATCAGCACCAGCAACCAGGGCGCGGACAGCTTCTGGGTGTTGCTCGACGGGGGCTGGGAAATCGAGAGCGGAACCAGGCGGCTGCTCTCGGGGCCGGCCGAGGCGGCCAAGTGGTATGGCGGCGCCGAGTTCCATGCGCTCGACCGCCCATCGCGACTGGTAGCGACGGTGCCCGGGTACGTGATCAACCTGCGCTGGTCGGATATCGAGAGGTTGCGCAAGCAGGCGCCGACGGTCGAGCGTCACCTGGGCAGCGGCCTCGAGCGCTATCGAGCCTTTCTCGAATAGCGCCGCGAGACCCCATCCATCGCCGCCACTTCCTGCCGCCGTCAGCCTTTCTTCGAAGTCGGCTTTGCCTGGATCTTGCCACCGGCCTTCTTCCAGCCCGAAAACCCGCCGGCGATGTGAGCGACGTCAGGCAGGAGTCCCATCTCGACCACCGCGGCCGTCGTCAGCGCCGAGCGCCATCCGCCGCCGCAGTAGAACAGGAAGCGTTTGTCGGGACTGAAGACGTTGCGGTAATACGGACTCTTCGGGTCGATCCAGAATTCGACCATCCCGCGCGGGGCGTGGATGGCGCCTTCGATCATTCCTTCGCGCTCCAGTTCGCGCGCCTCGCGGATATCGACGAAGACGACGTCGGACTTGCCGTGCTCGGCCATCGCCTGTTCGATCGACAGGGTCTCGATCCTCGCGTTGGCCGCCGCGACCAGGACCTTGTGGTTGCGCCCGCCGCTGATCCGCGAGAGGTGCCTTTCGACTTGCGGCAGCCGATCGTTGCCCCAGAACTGCTCGTCGCCAATGAAAAACGTCGGGGCGCCGAACACCTGGCGTGCGGCCGCTTCCTCGTTGCAGGCGGCGAAGCGCGCCTTGACGCCTGCGTCCTGGGTAGCAGCGCGCAGTGCCGCTTCGTCGATGCCGAGTTCGCGTCCGATCGCCGCGAGCGAATCGACATCGTGGATGTTGCCGTCGCGAACGAATATCAGGCGGAACACCTCGCGCGCGAACGGTAGTGCCTTCTCGGGGTTGGTCTGTTGCAGCCAGATGAAGATCCGTGACGGGTTCTGGCTCGCCTGCGGGAACACAGTCGGCGCGTTGTAGGCGATCGCCTTGAATGCCGCCGTCCGGGCGAAGTCCTTGCGGAAGTACTCGGCCTTCCACGGATGCTGGGCCGTGAGCGCGATACCGCCGGTGTGCTTGAACAGCACGCCGAGCATCATCGGGATCCAGTTGAGCGCATGGCCATAGCGCGCGGCCAATGCTTCGATCTCGTCGCTGGCCAGGTACGAGTAGGGCGAGGTGAAATCGAAGTAGAAGTCGATCTGCCCTTGCGGCGTTGTCTTCATCGGTGGCCCCGCCGTTCTCAGGTGCTCCCATCGTGCGCCAATGCGCGACCGATGAGGATGCGTTGAATGTCGCTCGTGCCCTCGTAGATCTGGCAGACACGGACGTCGCGGTAGATCCGTTCGACCGGAAAGTCGGCGACGTAGCCGTAGCCGCCATGGATCTGGATCGCATCCGAGCAGATCGATTCGGCCGCTTCCGACGCGAAGAGTTTGGCCATCGCCGCCTCCTTGAGGCAGGGGCGGCCGGCATCCTTCAGCTCCGCCGCATGCCGGATCAGCTGGCGCGCGGCGACGATCTTCGTGGCCATGTCGGCGAGCCGGAACTGCACCGCCTGGTGGCCGAAGATCGGCGTCCCGAACGCCTGGCGATCCTTGGCGTAGGCCAGCGCCGCTTCGAACGCGGCGCGCGCCATCCCGAGCGACTGCGACGCGATGCCGATCCGGCCGCCCTCGAGGCCCGACAGCGCGATCCGGTAGCCCATCCCTTCGTCGGACAGCCGGTTGCTCGCCGGTACCCAGCACTGCTCGAAGGCGATCTGCGCCGTATCCGATGCGTGCTGCCCGAGTTTCTGTTCGATATGGGCGACGCGATAACCCGGCGTCTGCGTCGGCACCAAGAACGCCGAGATCCCGCGCTTGCCGGCCGCCGGATCGGTCACGGCCATGACGATCGCGACGTCGGCCGTACGTCCGGAAGTGATGAACTGCTTGACGCCGTCGATCCGGTAACCGGGCGTGCCGTCGGGGCCCGGCACGGCGACAGCGCGAGTCTTCAGCGCTCCGGCATCGGAACCGACCTGGGGTTCGGTGAGGCAGAAGGCACCGAGCATCTCGCCGCGGGCGAGCGGCACGAGCCAACGGGTCTTCTGCTCCTCCGACCCATAGGCCATCAGGATCGCGCAGACCGGACAGTTGTTGACCGAGATGATCGTCGACGTGGCGCCGTCACCGGCAGCGATCTCTTCGAGAATGGCCGCCAGCGCCGTGTAGTCGAGCCCGGCGCCGCCCCATTGCTCGGGGACGGCCACGCCGTAGCAGCCGAGCGCCGCCAGGCCTGCGAGCGCGTCGGCCGGGAACGTCGACTCGCGATCCCAGCGCGCGGCATGGGGCGCGATCTCGGCCGCGACGAAGGAGCGGACCGCTTCGCGGACCTGGGCGATGTCCTCGGATTCGATCATGCCGACAGATTACCGCGCGCGGCGCGGTCCGGGAAAATGCCGGCGAGCGCGAGCCGCGGGGGCAGGGTGACGGTACCATGACCGCTGGTATCGGCCGGGAGACGACCGGATGGCGGGAACACCGGCACTGCGGATCGACGGGGCCGTGGCGAGGATCGAACTGAACCGGCCGTATCAGGCAAACCGGCTCGGTCCCGACGATCTTGAGGCGCTGGCTGCGCACATCGCCGCGGTCGATGCCGATCCGGCGGTGCGCGTGCTCCAGTTCGCCGCCCACGGCCGCTACTTCTGCAGCGGCTACGACATTTCGCGGATCGCAACGGCTCGGACGGTGGACTTCGAGGCGGTGGTCAACGCTGTCGAGGACGCCCGCCCGGTCACGATCGCGATCCTGCAGGGCGGCGTCTATGGCGGTGCCACCGACCTGGCGCTGGCCTGCGACTTCCGCCTCGGCGCCAAGGGCATCGACCTGTTCATGCCAGCTGCACGACTCGGCCTCCACTACTACCGGCGCGGACTGGAGCGCTATGTCAGCCGGCTCGGGCTCGACGAAGCCAAGCGCTTGTTCCTCACCGCCGAACGGATCGACTCGGCGCAGATGAAGGCGATCGGATACCTAACGCACCTCGAGGCGCCCGAGGCGCTGGCCGAAGCGGCCGACCGCCTCGCCACGCGGCTCGTCGAGATGGCGCCGATTCCACTGTTCGGGATGAAGAAGCATCTGAACCGGATCGCGCGCGGTGCGCTCGACGTCGACGAGCTTCTAAGCGACATCGATCGCGCGGCTCACTCTGCCGACCTCGAGGAAGGAAAGGCGGCCTGGGCGCAGAAGCGCCCGCCGCGTTTCACCGGTAGCTGAGTCGAGCTGAGTCGAGAGGCCCAGCGGCCCGGTCGCGAGCGCCGCCGCCGGGCACTCTATCCAGCGGGACCAGTCGCGGGCGGTGACCGACGCTATCCGATCGGCCGCCGAGGCAGCGTCGCGCTGACCCGGGCGGCCAATTGCGATCGTTCAGGTACCCTTGTTCGCGCGCGGATCCGGGGAGGCGTTGGCCACCGGCGGCTTCATGTTCAGCAGCCTCTCGGCACAGGCATCGGCAGCCGCGCCGAGCGGCTCCTTCATACCGGCGAGGGTAACCCAGCCGTTGGTGGCGATGAACTGGCTCCGCGCCGGGAACGACGCTCTCTTCAGCGCCTCCAGATTCGTCGCGAACCGTTCGTTCGCCGCGAATGCCTCGACGCACGCGTTGGCAACCAGTGCGGTACGCGCGTTGAGCGCAGCCGTCTGAGCCAGCTTGTTCGCGGTGTCGCGAGTGACCCATCCGCCCCAGGCGAATCCAGTCGCGATCGTGACCACGGCAGTTGCTACGCAGAGCCAGACCGTCGTCGTCTTCGTTGGCCTGCTCTCGAGCACCAGATCCATCATGCTCGACAGGCGTTCGGTATCTTCAGCCACGTCCTTCCCTCCTTGACCCTGCCTCCGCCGGCGCTTTGCGCCCAACGAAAGGACTCCTGGTGAGCCTACCTCATGTTCAGCCGCATATCCTTCAGTGTCACGCCCGCCCAGAGCGTAACAATTAGTGTAACGCGAACATGCGGGAATGGCTGACACGAGGGTAGTCGAGGCTTGGACGCAACGGATCGTCGGTGAGGCGCGGGCCGCCCGAAAATCACCCAAATGAGGGACGGGACGCGGGGTGACGGCGCGGCGTGACGAGCATCCGGCTTACGAGGCCGGATGTCTGCTACGAGGTGCGGCCGGCTCCGTAGGCGAGCCGTGAGGCCGTCCGGCCCCCAGGACTAGCCGTCCGGCCCCCGAGACTAGCCGTCCGGCCCTCCGAGACTAGCCGTCGGACCCCGCACCGGACCCGGCAAGAACCCTAGCCAGCCAGCTCGACCGCCAGCGCCGTCGCTTCACCACCGCCGATGCAGAGCGACGCGACTCCTTTCCTGCCGCCGGTCTTCTTCAGCGCGGCGACAAGGGTCACGATCAGGCGCGCCCCCGAGGCACCAATCGGATGGCCGAGCGCCACGGCACCACCGTGGACATTGACCCTGTCGTGGGGAAGGTCGTGTTCTTTCATCGCTGCCATCGCGACCACGGCGAACGCCTCGTTGATCTCGAACAGATCGACGCCCTTGGTATTCCAGCCGGTCTTCTCGTAAAGCTTCTTGATCGCGCCGACCGGGGCCGTCGTGAACCATTGCGGATCGTGAGCATGCGTCGCATGACCCACGATGGTCGCCAGGATCGGGGCGCCCAGCTTCTCGGCCGTCGACCGGCGCATCAGCACCAGCGCCGCTGCGCCGTCGGAGATCGACGACGAACTCGCGGCGGTGACCGTGCCATCCTTGCGGAAGGCCGGCTTCAGCGTCGGGATCTTCTCGGCATTGACCTTGAACGGCGACTCGTCGCGTTCGATGACGGTCTCGCCCTTGCGCCCGGCAACCGTCACCGGCGCGATCTCGAGCTTGAACGAGCCGTCCTCATTGGCGGCCCGGGCCCGCCGCGACGATTCGATCGAGTACTTGTCCTGCTGCTCGCGGGTGAACTCGTATTTGCTCGCCGTTTCCTCGGCGTACGTCCCCATCGACCTGCCGCCGCCGTTCGGCGTCTTTTCGTAGGCGTCCTCGAGGCCGTCGTAGGCCATGTGATCGAACAGCGTGGCATGACCGTAGCGATAGCCACCCCGGCCCTTCAGGGCGAGGTAGGGCGCGTTGCTCATGCTTTCCATCCCGCCGGCGACGACGATGTCCTGGCTACCGGCGATGAGCAGGTCATTGCCGAGCATCGCGGCCTTCATTCCGGAGCCGCAGACCTTGTTGATCGTGGTCGCACCCACCGCCTTCGGCAGCCCGGCGCCGATCGTTGCCTGGCGAGCCGGGGCCTGGCCCTGGCCGGCGGGCAACACGCAGCCCATGATCACTTCCTGGACCTGTTCGGGTTTCAACTTGGCGCGCTCGACCGCGGCCTTGATGGTTACCGATCCGAGCTGGTGGGCGGCCAGGCCGGACAGTTCGCCCATCATGGCGCCGATCGGCGTGCGGGCAATCGAACAGATCACCACGGGATCTTTCGTCGTCATTTCATCACTCCTACGATGGATCGGAAACGCAAGGCTTCGGGATACGGGAAGACGTCCTCCAGCAGGCCCTGGCGGATTCGCTCCTGCTGCGTTTGCCAGAATGTGGGCTCGAGCAGATCGGCATGATGACGAATGAAGGGCTCGCGCACATGCGGATTGCCGAGCAGGAAGGTGCCGAACTCCTCCGGGAACACGTCATTGGCGGCGATCGGATACCAGGGCTCGGCCGCCATCTCGTCTTCCGGTGTACGGGGTTCGGGAACGCGGCGGAAATTGCAGTCGGTCAAGTAAAGGATTTCATCATAGTCATAGAACACCACCCGACCCTGTCGGGTGATCCCGAAGTTCTTGTACAGCATGTCGCCGGGGAAGATGTTGGCCGCGACCATTTCCTTGATCGCCTGGCCGTATTCCTTGATCGCGTGATCGCGGCCGACATCGTCGGTCGCATCGAGGTGGATGTTCAGCGGCACCATCCGACGCTCGATATAGAGGTGGCGGATGATCAGCGCATCGCCGTCGTCGTCGATCAGCGACGGGGCGGTCTTGTTCAGTTCTTCTATCAGCGCCGGATCGAGCCGGTCCTTCGGGAACGGAACCTCGGAGTACTCCCACGAGTCGACCATCCGCCCGACGCGGTCGTGCACCTTGACGAGCTGGTATCGGCCTTCGATGTACTCGCGGGTGACGTCCTTGCGCCGGTCGTCCATGATGAACTTGAAGACGTAGGGAAACGACGGCAGCGTGAACACGCCCATGACGAGCCCCTTGATCCCCGGGGCGACCACGAACCGGTCGGTCGAATGCGCCAGGTGCTGCAGCAGGTCGCGGTAGAACAGCGTCTTGCCCTGCTTGTGCAGGCCCAGCATGGTGTAGAGCTCGGACGGCGGCTTGGTCGGCATCAGCGTCTGCAGGAACCGGACGTAGGCCGACGGCACTTCCATGTCGACCATGAAGTAGGCGCGCGAGAAGTTGAACAGCGTCTCGATGCGCTCGGCGCCGAACAGGATTGCATCGAGGAACAGCCGGCCGCGCGAGTCATGCAGGATCGGCACGGCGAAGGGCAGCACCTCGCCATCGCTGACCAGCCGTCCGATCAGGTAGGCGGCCTTGTTGCGGAAGAACAGCGACCGCAGGACGTGGATCTGGCAGTCGGTGGCCGGCGCGAATTGCGGGCCCAGGTGCCGGCGTGCGGCATCGAGCACGTACTGCATGTCACGCTCGATGTCCTGGTAACCGCAGGCCAGGCCCATCTCGATGATGATCTGGCGCATGGTGCGGCGCCAGCCGTGCGCCAGGGGGTAGTACGAGCGATAGCACGGCGGCGTCGAGTCGAGGTACTCGGTGGCAACCGCCGGGCGCACGAAGATGAAGTCGTTGTGGAAGTAGCTGCGATGCAGGATCTTGGTGCTGACGGTGTTGAAGAAGGTCTCGGCCAGTTCCGGCGCCGGGTACGAGGCGAGCAACTGCACGTACTCGCGCTTGACCGTGGCCCAGGCGCTCTCGGCGAGGTCGCCTTCGGTGTACTGTGCCTGCAGCCGGGCGACGCCCTCGCGCACGCGCTGGTCGTAGAACGTGATCCGCGACCGGGCCAGGCGCCGGATCGCATGCCAGTCGCCGGCTTCGTAGCGGCTCTTGGCCTGCTGGGCGTTGTAGCGGAACAGGGCGTAGTGGCGATCGAAACCGGCCAGGATCGTGGCGGCGATCGCCTCGGGGCGGGCCAGGTCGACGGCGACCGGATCAGGTGCGTCGTGGATGACCAGCGGTGGGGCCGACAACGACGCACGGATGGGCGCTGGTGCCGCCACGGCGGCCTGCGAGGCGGCCCTGGCGGGCGAGGTGATGGCGCTCATTGCGCCCATCATATGCCAGCGCGGGGCCCGAGGTCGCGTTGCCGGTCGGCCACCGTGGTCGACGATCGGCGATCGACCGGGACCACCATTCACGGTCGACTGTGACGGAGACAGGAGCTTTGCAGCGCCTGATCGTCGTCCCGCCCCCGAGCTGCATCGACTGCGGTCCGATCGCTACCGGCTCCTGGCGTGGTGTCGAGCGCCTGGCGGCGGCCAGGTCGCGGCCCATCGCCCGGGCGCTGCCATCGTCGGCGCGGATCATCGACCGGGCACCTTCGGACGGCGCGATGTTGGTTTCGGTCCGCGGCCAGACCGCAGGCAGCCTCGAGCAGCAGCTGCCGGCCGGCACCCGGGTCTTCGACGAGTACTGGTATCGACTCGAGCGCGCCGGCGCGCCCTGGTTGTGGCGGACTGGCCGCAAGCGCGCAACGGTCCCTGCCGGCACCGGCGGTCGGAACTGGATCGTAAGGGTCAGCGCCAAGAGCGCGGGGCCGCTTGCCGACGCCACCGTGACGCTGCTGCTCGGCGGCCGCCAGCTCACTGCGGTCACAAGCGCGTCCGGTATCGCTCGATTTCGCCTGCCGCTGCAGAGTCGTCGGATCGCCCGCCTCTACGTCGATCCGCTGCACTCGGGCTGGCCGGTCTACCGTGACGATGTCGCGATCGAAGCGAAGGGGCTCGAGGTCGACGTGCCCGCGCTCGATCGGTCGTACGAGGATACGCGCAACCTGGTCTACGGCCTGCCCGGGGCTGGCGGAGGCGGCGTCTTCGTCGCGGTCGTGGATAGCGGAGTCGGGCCGCATCGCGATCTGGCCGTGGTCGGTGGCCGCAACACCACCGAGCTCGAGCCCCACGGCGCGATCGACGATTGGATGGGGCACGGCACTCACGTCGCCGGGGTCATCGCCGCGCGGGCGGCCGGCCGGCGACGCGGCGAAGCCTCGCAGGTGTCGCTGCTGGCGTTCCGGGTGTTTCAGAAGAACGGGCTTGCCGCATCCAATTTCTGGATCCGCAATGCCATCAACGAAGCGGCCGACGCCGGCTGCTGCCTGGCGAACCTGAGCCTCGGTGGGGGCAATCCGGACCCCGGTGTGATGTCCGCGGTGCAGATGGCGTGGGACAAGGGCTGCGTCTGCCTGGCCGCCGCCGGCAACGACGGCGCAGCCATGGTCGATGTGCCGGCGCGATACCGCAACGTGCTGGCGATCTCGGCGATCGGCCTCGAAGGCGCCTGGCCGCGGGGGACGACGCACGATCTCGAAACGGTCGCTTCCCCGGCCCGGGGCAGGGAGATCGCCGGCAGGCGCGTGTTCGTCACCGGCTTCTCGAACCATGGGCCCGAGATCTCGCTGACGGCGCCAGGCTCGGCCGTCGTCTCGACGCTCCCCGGCGATCGCTACGGGGTCATGTCCGGCACCAGCATGGCGACGCCGATCGCTACCGGTGTGCTCGCGCGGCGCATCGCCGCGGCTGGCGTTCACCGGATGGCCCCCGACGGACGTCGGGCGGCGGCGATCGTCGCACTCGCCCGCGAGCATGCGGAGAAACTGGGTCTTCCGGCGACGATGCAGGGCTACGGATTGGCGCGCTAGGACCGATAATCGAGCCATGGCCCGCTACTTGTTGTTCACCAACACGACCGACACGGCATTGACGCTCGAGGCGCGGCGCAAGGCCGAGGCGCTGGGGCTGACCGTGCGGTCCGCGCGGTCCGGGACCTTGCTGGTTTCCGGCGACCTCGCAAGGATCGAGGAGGTCGCGAAGGAACTGCCTGGGCAGTGGGACTGCACCCCCGAGCAACGCGCCATCAGCGTTCCGGAGCAGAAATCGCCGCCGCATCGCCGGATGCGCAAGCCCGGATGATCGACGCTACCAAATTGCGACCTCCGACCGTGCCATCCGCGCCGCTGCGCGCCGGGGCCTGCGAATCGATCCGAGGCGCGGCGCGCGAATCGATCGGAGGCGCGGCGTGTGGAGAGATCCGAGGCGCGGCGCGCGAATCGATGATCGTTCGGCACGGCAGACGCGTTGCCGCCATCCTCCTCGTCGGCCTGGCGACCGGTTGCACCGGTCCGATGATGACAACGCCCGCAGACAGTCGTACCGCACCGGCGACGCCGCCTGCCGAGCCCGTCGGCATCAACACGGCCGCGAATCCGTCGCTGCAGGCGGCCGTCCTGCGGGCGATCGGCCGCAACGAGGGCGCACGCAGCGGCGGCACGGCGCCGCGGCTGCTGGCAGCGGGCCCGATCGGCAAGAAAGGCACGACCGTCACCGAGCGCTGGATCGTCGACAGCAGCGGCAATCGCGTCGCCTACAACGTCGACTTCGTGCCGACGGCCACCAGCGGCACTGCGATCTCGATCGAACGGCTGACGAAGTGATCGTGTCGGCGCGGCGCGGCGCCGACGATCAACGATCGTCGAACCGCAGTTCCACGCGCGCGCGTCCGTCGCGATCGACGTCGATCCTGATTGCTCGATCGAACACCGCCTCGAGCGCGCGCTGAACCGACGGGTCGACCGCCGGGCCGTCGGCCGCGACGCGGCCCCGATCGAGCACCAGCAGGCGATCGGCCTGCAGCGCGATTGGCAGATCGTGCAGGACCGTGAGCACGGTTCGCGCCGCGGTCCCGCCGCGGGCCAGTCGCGCGAACAGTCGGCCGAGTGCTACCTGGTGGGGCGCATCGAGATGCGTGGTCGGCTCGTCGAGCAGCAACAACGGCGTCTCGGTGGCCAGTACGCGTGCGACCAGCACCCTTTGGCGTTCGCCGCCCGACAGTTCCAGCAACCGTCGCTGCGCCCAGGAAGCGCATTCGGTCAATGCCATCGCCCGCGCCACAGCCATCTCGTCGCCGCTGTCCGGGGTACCGAGCAGCCCGAGATGCGGCAATCGCCCCAGCGCGACCGTTTCGGCGACGGTGAGCTCGCCGGTGACGTCGCCCTGCTGCGCCAGCCAGCCGATCCGTTGCGCGCGTTCGAGTGCCGGGATCCGGTGCAGCGGCCGACCGTCGAGTTCGACGACGCCGGTGTCGGGGCGCAGCAGGCCGGCCAGGACCCGCAGCAGCGTCGACTTGCCGGCGCCGTTCGGGCCGACGACCGCGGTCCAGCCGGGCGCGAATTCGACGTCGATCCCGGCCAGAGCCGCGGTCGTGCCGAGCCGCACGGCGACGCCCCGGGTGCGCAGGCCGGCGCTCATCCGAGCGTCCGGCGCCGGATCAGCACGAACAGATAGCCGCCGCCCAGTACCGCCGTGACGACGCCGACCGGCAACTCCTGTGGCGCGATCAGCGCCCGCGAGACGACGTCCGCGGTCAGCATCAGGACGGCGCCCATCGCGGCGCTGGCCGCCAGCAGCCAGCCGTGGCCGCCAGGCGCATGACGGCGGACCAGGTGCGGCGCGACCAGGCCGACGAACGCGATCAACCCGGCTTGCGCCACGGCGAGGGCGGTGGCAAGGCTCAGCATCGCCACCAGCCGCAGCCGGATCCGCCCGAGGTCGAGACCGAGACTCGCGGCGCTGTCCTCGCCCAGTGTCAGCGCATCGAGGGCGCGGGCATGGCGCGTCGCCAGCACGATCAGCAGCGCCAGCCCCCCGGCCAGCATGGACAGCGACGCCGTGCCGAGGAAGCTCGTGCTGCCGAGCATGAACGCCTGCTTACCGCGCAGCGCGTCCGGCGAGACGACCGTGATCAGGTCGCTGGCTGCGCCGAGCAGTACGCCGACGACGACACCGGCGAGCAGCAGGCGCAGCGTCTGCACCGCCCCGCGCGCCAGCATCAGGGTCAGCGCGACGCCGGACAGGGCGCCGACGAAGGCCGCGGCCACGAGCCCGATCCGGTCGAGCCAGGCGGCGGTCGCGAGGCTGACCGAACCACCGACGAGCGAAGCGGCGGCCAGCACCAGCACGACGGCAAGGCCGGCGCCGGCCGATGATCCCAGCAAGTACGGGTCGGCCAGCGGATTGCGAAACACGCCCTGGGCGATGGCCCCGCCCAAGCCGAGCAGCGCGCCGATCAGCGCCGCGCCGGCACTGCGCGGCAGGCGGATCTCGCCGATGATCAGCGCCGCCTGGTCGCCGCGGAGGTCGGCGACGAACGCCAGCGGGGAAAAGCCTCCGGCGCCGGTCATCAGCCCGGCGACGAGGCCGATCCCGATCAGCGCGACCAGGGTCCAACCGAGGCGGCGCCGACGCGACCCGGGCTCGGTCATGGCCGCGCCAGTCGCCGCAGACACTCGACCAGCAGCCCAGCCGCTTCGCCGAGCCGCGGCCCGGGACGGGTCAGTACCTCGTATTCGGCGGTCGCGAAGCCGCAGCGGCGGTCGTCGCGGATCGCCGGGATCGTCCCCCACCCGGGCCGCGCGGCCATCGCGTCCATCTCGCGCCGGACACCGAGCACGACTTGCGGTCGGGCACGGACGACGAATTCGGGGTTCAGCTTCGGAAACGGCCCCAGGCCCGGCGGTACGACGTTGATCAATTCCAGCCGCGCCAGCGTTTCGCCGACGAACGAGGTCGGCCCGGCAGCATAGGGCCCGCCGCCGATTTCGAAGTAGACGCTGGCCCCGCGCAGGGCCTTCGGAACCCGGTCGACTGCGGCTGCGAGTTCGCGATCGATCCGTGACCAGAGCCGCTCGCCGGCATCGGCGTCGCCGAGCAGGCGAGCCACCGATCCGAGCGTGCGGCGGACGTCGGCATGCGATTCCGAGCGGAACCGGACCACGACGAAGCCGAGCGACTCCAGCTTGTCGAGCGCGCGGGCCGAGGTCGAGGCCAGGACCACGTCGGGACGCAGGGTGGCGATCGGTTCGATCAACGCATCGTCGAGCCCGCCGAGTCGCGGCAGCTCCGCGGCCGCCGACGGCCAGTTCGAGTAGCGATCGACGCCGACGACACGTCCGCCGCTACCGAGCGCGAACACCATCTCGGTCAGCGACGGCAACAGCGAGACGATCCGGGCCGGTGGCGCGGCGAACCGGTGATCGGTGCCGCGGTCGTCACGAATGACGATCGGGTCGCCGGCGACGGCCGCATCGGTCGCGGCGACGGCCCCGTCGGTTGCGCCCATCAGCAGCGTCGCGATGAACAGGGCGATGAACAGGCCCAGCGCCAGCGGCTCGCGCCCGAACAGCCGCGCCGTCGCTGCCGGCGACGACGCGAACCACGGATGGAACCAGCTGGCCCTGATGGGCCCTCGCTCGTAGAGCGGCTCTCCGCGACCCGAGACGCCGCTGTGGGCCGGACGGGTCCATGCCACCGGCTCGAGCGGCGACTCCAGCCGCGACCAGTGGAAGGTGTGGCCGCGCAGTTCGCCGACGGCGAGCGGCAACCGCTGGGGTCCGATTGCCGCGAGCCGGTGGCCGACGACGACCTGGCCGGGCAGCAGCCCCCACATCGGATGATTGCGCCCTTCGCCATCGACCAGCGCGTCCGCGAGCACCATCATTCCGCCGCATTCTGCCCAGACTGGTCGGCCGGCGGCGACGTGGGCGACCAGCCGATCGCGGAGCACCGTCTGGCCGGCGAGGCGCGGCGCGTGCAGCTCCGGATAGCCACCGGGCAGCCAGAGCGCGTCGCAGTCCGGCAGCGGTTCGCCGGCGAGCGGCGAGAACATGATCGTCGCGGCGCCCAGCGTCTCGAGCAGTTCGAGGTTGGCCGGATAGACGAACGCGAAGGCGGCATCGTGCGCGACGGCTATCCGGCAGCCGCGCAGCGACGGCGCGACCGGCTCGGTTCTCGGATGACCCGCGACAGCCGCAGTCGTCGTGTTCGGCGTGATTGTCGCGGCGGCGGGCGCCGCCACCGGCATCGACCAGCGCGGCCAGGCCCCCAGCGAGCGCCCCAGCGGGGTCGTGGCCAGCGCGTCGGCGGCGCGGTCGAGCCGCGCGAGCGCGTCGCGCGCTTCGGTCGGCGCCGCCAGGCCCAGATGCCGCTCGGGCACGGCGATCGCCTCGTCGCGGCACAGGTGGCCGAGCCAGCCGGCATCGTCGTCGAGTGCCGCCGCGAGCAGCGCGCCGTGGCCGTCGCTGCCGACGCGGTTGGCCACGACACCGGCCCACGGCAGGTCGCGACGCCAGGTCCGCAGCCCGTGGACGATGGCCGCGAACGACCCGGCCATGCCGCTGGCGTCGATGACGGCCAGCACCGGCAACGCGAAGCGCTTTGCGAGGTCGGCCGTGCTCGGCGTGCCGTCGAACAGCCCCATCACCCCTTCGACGACGATCAGGTCGGCGCTGTCGGCCGCGGCAGACAGCCGGGCCGCACAGTCGGCCTCGCCATTGATCCAGAGGTCGAGCGAATCGACCGGATGCGCGGTGGCGAGCGCCAACCATTGCGGGTCGAGAAAATCGGGACCGCACTTGAACGCCCGGACGCGAGCGCCGGCCCGCGCATGAAGCCGCGCGAGGCCGGCGGTGACCGTGGTCTTGCCCTGGCCCGAAGCCGGCGCGGAGACGAGGATCGCGGCGGGTCCGGCCGTCATCGTCCGATCAGGGCCATCAGCGTGCGCCGTTCGAAGTGCGCGTCGATCCGGTCGGCGAGGCGCTCGAACGCGGCCTCGAGATGATGGCCGGGATCGCCGAACAGCGCCTCCATCACCGCCGCATTCTCGAACAGCCCGTGCAGGTAGATCGCCAGCACCGGGCCGCGTTGCCAGCCAATGACGGCCGAATCGTTGACGGGCGCCAGGACCGGCCGGGCCGCGCCGGTCGTGTCCGCGACGCGGTCGGCCGCCGTGCGCCCGTGGCGAATCTCGTACCCATCGACGGTCAGCATCGACAACCGTTCCCATGGTCCATCGAGCGCACCGAATGCGGCACGGGCGGCGCGAACGGTTTTTCGTGGCTCGAACCATGTCGTCAGCGGCAGCAACCCGAGGCCCTGCGCGTCGCCGTCGACGCCGTGCGCGTCGGACATCGCCGCGCCGAGCATCTGCAGCCCGCCGCAGATCGCCAGCAGCGGCTTGGCCGCAGCAGCGTGACCGGCGATCGCCGACTCGAAGCCACGCTCGCGCAACCAGCGCAGGTCGCTGCTCGACTGTTTCGATCCCGGGAGGATCAGCCAGTCGGCAGCGGCAACGGCATCGGGGTCGCGGAGCCAGGCGAGACGGATGCCGGGCACGTGCCGCAGCGGCTCGAACTCGTCGAGATTGCTGATTCGCGGGTAGGCGACGATGCCGATCCGCAGCCGGGCCCGTTGTCCGCCGATCCAGTGGGTGCCGGCCCCGGCGTCGAAGCGGTCGGCCATCCCTCGGTCGAACACGCCATCTTCCTCGGGCAGCCCGTGGTCGCGCCACATCGGCAGGCAGGCCACGGTCGGCACTCCGGTCAGCGCCTCGAGCATCGCCGGGCCAGGCGCGAGCAGCGCAGGGTCGCCACGGAAGCGATTGAGAACGAAGCCGTCGATCCGCAACCGGGTCTGGTCGTCGACCAGCCGGTGCGTCCCGAACAGGTGGGCGAAGGCGCCGCCGCGATCGATGTCGGCAACGAGCAGGCAGCGGGCGTCGGCGGCCGCCGCGGTCCGGCCGTTGACGAAGTCGCAATCGGCGAGGTTGATCTCCGCGGGCGAGCCGGCCCCTTCGATGACGAGCACATCGCACCGCGATCGCAACGAGGTCAGCGCCTGTTGGACAATCGGCCACAGCCGCGTGCTGCGCTCGCGCCACGGCGCGGTCGTCAGTCCGTCGTCGACCTGGCCGTTGACGACCACCTGGCTGCGGCAGTCGCCTTCGGGCTTGAGCAGGACCGGGTTCATCGCCGTGCAAGGGACCGCGCCGGCAGCGAGTGACTGGTAGTACTGCGCCGCGCCGATCTCGCCGCCATCGGCGACGCGCGCGTTGTTGCTCATGTTCTGGGCCTTGAACGGCATCACCGACAGACCCTGGCGTCGATACCAGCGGCAGAGCGCGGTCGCGACCAGACTCTTGCCGGCCCCGCTGGTCGTCCCGAGCACCATCACGGCGGCAGCCGGCATCGCAGTCACTTCGGCGCGTAGCGCGCCGTCACGAACAACTCGCGGCGCGGCTGGTCGTAGCCCAGCGCCGTCTCGTAGCGCCGGTCGGCCAGGTTGTTGACCTTGACCCCGATCGTCCAATCGGGGGCGATCCTCCGGTCGGCGTACAGGTCGATGACGGTGAACCCGCCGAGGCGCTGGCTGTTGGCGGCATCGTCGTAGCGTTCGTCGACGGCGCGGACCGCGCCGCCGACCCGCCAGGCGCCGAAGGCGCGGTCGAGCGCGGCACTGGCGTGGCGCTTGGCGCGCCGCGGGAGCTGGTTACCGTCGGCTTCGTTGCGGGGATCGAGCCAGTCGAGCGAAGCCCGGGCGCGGTAGTCGCCGACGCTGCCGGTCCACGCCAGCTCCCAGCCGTCGACGGCGCTGCGCGGGATGTTCGTCGGCTGCGGGCCCGCGGTGATGTAGCCCCGGATCCGGCTGTAGTACCGGGCGACACGGACCTCGTGGCCGGCCTGGGCGTAGCGCAGGTTGAGCTCGCCATGCTTGCCTTCCTCCGGCTGCAGGTCGGGATTGCCGAAGCTCGGGAAATAGAGCTGGTTGAACGACGGCGCGGTGAAGCTCGTCCCGTACGATCCGCCGAGCCGCCAGGCCGGCGTGAGGTCGAAGCCGTAACCGACCGTGCCGGTGGTCTCCGAACCGAACTGCGAATTGCGATCGTGCCGGGCGCTGGCCTGCAGGTGATGAACACCGGCAGTCCGGTCGAACCCGATCAGCAGCGCGTTGATGCTGCGCTCGCCGACGGTGTACGCCGGGGGGGGCTTGGCGACCGACTGCTCGAGCCGCTCGAGTCCGACCAGGAAGTTGCCCCACGGCAGCGTCAGGCTGTTCTCCCAGGCGAACTGGTCCTGCGTGGTCCGGAACTCGCCGAGATCGAAAGCCGAAGCGCTGCGAATGGTATCGTAACGGTCCTCGCTGCGCGCCGCCCTCAAGGTCGTCCGCCAGATCGACGACGGCCGACCCGCGACCGACAATCCCATCACCTGGGTGCGCAGCTTGGCCTCCGAATCGATGCCCGGGTCGGCCGCCGGTTGTCCGTCGTCGATGTCGGAGCGGCCCTTCGATTCGAGCACGGTGACCCGCGCCTGCCAGTCCGGCAGGAAGCGCCAGCCGAGGTTCGCCGACAGTGACGACTGGCGCCAGCCGTCGTCGTCGGGGTTGTAGTTGCCGAACGGGGCATTCGGATTGGTCGCCGAGTCGCCGTCGGTCCGCAGATGCTGGGCCGTCAGCGCGTAGTCCCAGCGTTCGTCAGCGCCCGAGACGCCACCGTAGACGTCACCGTAGCGATTGCTGCCGGCCGTGATCGCACCGTGGCCCCGGAATCCAGGTTGTCCGCGGCGCGTGAACACCTGGATCACGCCGCCGACGGCGTCGCTGCCGTAGAGCGAGCTCATCGGCCCGCGAACGATCTCGATTCGCTCGATCTGGTCGAGCGGTATGCCTTCGAAGATCGGCAGGTTCGACGTCGCCGACCCGTAGCGGATGCCGTCGATCAGCAACAGGGTGTGCCGGCTCTCGAGGCCACGGATGAACACCGAGCCGGTCTTGCCGAGGCCGCCGTTGGAGGTGAACTGGATCCCGGCTTGGGCGCTCAGCAACTCGATCAGCGAGCGGCCGGTCCACTGTTCGATCGCGTCGCGCTCGATCACGGTGACGTGTGCCACCTGGTCGTCGAGCGGGCTCTCCTGGCGCGTGGCGGTGACGACCACGGGCGGCAGCGAACGTGGGGTCGCTGGCTGGGCCGCGACCGGCAGCGGCGCGGACAACGCGACCGACAGCAGCCCGATCGCAGGCGCGTGTCGCGCCGGCCCGGAGAACTGGCGCGCCGCATCAGGCGTTGGCGGCGAAAAGAACCCGCGCACGGCACTTGACGTCGGCGACGAGGTGACCCGGCGCAAGGCGCCGGAAGGCGGGGACGAGGGAAACGGGCGCGCGACGCGAGACGTCGGGCGCGATGGCGACAAACGAACGATGGTGGTCATGTCGGGATTGAAGATGGCAGTGCGCGCCCGCTTCCCCGCGGGTCGCACGAACCAGGCACGCCTCGCGGCGGCCCACCCGTTGGCCGGTATCCGGGCTGGCGAACGCCCGGCGCGGCCTTCCCAGGTGTCGCCGGACGATGCCGGCGTCGAAACCCAGTGGCGTGATCGCGTCAGGAGGACGGCCCGTGCAGCCGGACCATCGTGATTCGCTTACCGTTGCGGGGGCAGCGCAGGTTGGCAGCCGTTGTCGTCGGTCGGCCGGCTCCCTGCTTCCCGTTTAACCGCTCGACGGACGCGTCTCGCGGCACCAACGCAGCGATCATACGGCATGGCAACTGTCACGGCGACATCGCGAGCCGCGGCAACCAGGTCGTGATCCACGGCACGTAGGTGATCAGCAGCAGCGTGACGCCGAGCGGCACGTAATACGGCAGCATTGCCACCAGCACGTCCTTCATCGACACCTTGCCGATGTCGGCGACGAGGAAGAGCGCCAGCCCCATCGGGGGCGTCAGCAGTCCCACCATCAGGTTGAAGACGACCACCATCCCGAGGTGGACCGGATCGACGCCGGCGGCCACCAGCGGCTTGGCGATGATCGGCGCGATCACCAGGATGGCCGTGGTGCTGTCGAGAAACATGCCGACCACGAGCAGCAGCAGGTTGACCAGCAGCAGCAGCCAGTTCGGATCGGTGGAGACGCCGAGCATCCAGGTCGTCAGTTGCTGCGGAACGGCCTCGACCGACAGGATCCAGCCGAACAGCGCCGCGACCGCGACTATCAGCAGGATGCCGCACGAGGCGCCGATCGTCTCCCACGCCGCGTCGAGCAGTCCGCGCCAGGTCAGCTCGCGGTAGAAGAAGGTGCTGATCAACAACGCATAGACGACGGTGATCGACGCGATCTCGGTCGGCGTGAAGAAGCCGGCCATCATCCCGGCCACGAGGATCACCGGCGCCAGGATCGCCGGCAATGCGGGCTTCAGGTCGTGCCACAGTTCGGCCCGTGTCGGCCAGCGGTCGGCGCGGGGATAGTTGCGGCGAATCGCGAGCCAGGTGGTCATCAGCATCAGCATCGCGACGCAGACCAGCGCCGGCAGGATGCCGCCGATCAGCAGCTGGAGCACCGAGACGCCGGTCACCGTCCCGTAGATGATCAGTGGGATGCTCGGCGGGAAGATCGGCCCGACGATCGACGACGAACCGGTGACCGCGCAGGCGAAGCTCGCCTTGAAGCCGCGCGAGCGCATCGCATCGATCTCGATCCGGCCGAGCCCGCCGATGTCGGCCAGCGCCGAGCCCGACATCCCGGCAAATACCAGGCTGCCGAAGATGTTGACCTGGGCGAGCCCGCCCGGCAACCGCCCGACGGCCGTATTGGCGAAGCGGTAGATGTAGCCGGAGATGCCGGCCGAGTTCATCAGGCTGCCGACGAAGATGAACACCGGCACGGCGATCAGCGGGAACGAGTCGAGCGCATAGAGCGTGCGCTGCGCGATCAGGTCGAGTGGCAGCCCGTTGCCGATCATGTAGATCAGGCACGGGATCGCGATCGCCAGTACGACCGGAAAGCCGAGCAGGAACAAGACGAGGAACGAGGCGACGACGAGGAATCCCATGTCCGGCGCGGCGTCAGCTCAGCGTCGTCTGTTTCTGGTCGGGCCGCCCGCGGCGCCAGGTCTGGCCGAAGGTCATCGCCGTCTCGACCGCGAGCAGCGCCGACCCGACGGCCAGCGGTCCCATGAACAGCCAGAACGGCATCTCGAGAGTCGCCGTCTGGTTTTCGAGGTTGTCGGCAATCGTGGCCAGCGCCGCGACGCAGAACACGGCGAACACCACGACGCCGGAGATCTCGATGACCATCTGCAGGCACCAGCGCAGCCGCGACGGCAGCATCGCCTGGAACTCCTCCATCCGGATCTGCCCGCCGCGCTGCGTGACCCACGACGCGCCGATGAACGTCATGCAGACGAGGAAGTAGCGTGCCAGTTCCTCGGCGCCCGAGAACGGCAGCGTGAACACGCCGCGCATGACCACCTGGAGGATCGGCGTCAGGACGAGCGCAGCGAGCAATGCTAGGCACGACCAGCGGACCGCCGTTCGGACGGCGCCGAGCGCGCGTCCGGCGCGCGTCGGGGGCGAGCCGCCGGTACCGACGGGGACGACACTGCCGTCCTCGCGTCGGTCGGCCCCCGCGTCGCGCGGGTCGGCCCCCGCGTCGCGCGGGTCGGCCCCCGCGT
>JBEVJQ010000336.1:0-9295 GCA_040510055.1 Burkholderiaceae bacterium
CGACGCTGCCGACGAGGCTGCCGCGCCCGCGGGCAGCGAGCGCAATGGCCTCTTCGATCTCGACGTACGGCATCGCCGTGGTCACCGGCCCGAAGGCCTCGATGTCGTGGACGCCCCGAGCGCTGTGCGGATCGCGGGCGAGCAGCAGCGTGGGCTCGAAGAACGCACCGTTTACGACCCCCTCCCCGCGCACGGCGAACCCATCCTGCCCGCCGCGCCTGCCACCGATGACCAGTTCAGCCTCGGCGGCCAGCCGGGCGACCTGCGCAGCGACCGAATCCTGTTGCGCCCGCGAGGCGAGCGGCCCCATCCGGACGCCGTCGACGGCCGGGTCGCCGACGACGGTCGCGGCAAAGGCCTGGCGCAGCCGCTCGGTGACGACATCGAGGTGGCGCCGCGGCACCAGTACGCGCCGGATCGCCGTGCACTTCTGCCCGGCCTTCACCGTGGTTTCGAGGACCACTTCGTCGATGAACAACCCGAACTCGGGATGGTCGGGCTCGACATCGGGGGCCAGGATCGCGCAGTTCAGCGAGTCGGCCTCGGCCGAGAACGTCACCCCTCGCGCGACCAGATTGGGATGCGTCCGCAACTTGGCCGCCGTCGTCGCCGAACCGGTCAACTTGACCACGTCCTGTCCGCCAAGGCGGTCGAGCAGGTTTGCGGCATTGCCGATCACCAACTGCAACGCGCCTTCGGGCAGGATGCCTGAATCGACCATCAGCCGGGCACAGGCGAAGGCGAGAAAGCTGGTCGACGTCGCCGGCTTGACCAGGCACGGCATGCCGGCGACGAAGGTCGGGGCGAAATTCTCGAGCATCCCCCAGACCGGGAAGTTGAATGCATTGATATGGACCGCGACGCCTGCCCTCGGAACCAGGATGTGGCTGCCGACGAACCCGCCCTTGCGGCCGAGCGGCACCACCGGCCCCTCGTGCACGACGTTGCCCGACGGCAGGTCGGAGGCGCCGGTCGCCGCATAGGCTGACAGCGTGGCGATGCCGCCCTCGATGTCGATCCAGGAGTCCGATCGGGTCGCCCCGGGCTCGGCCGCCCCCTGATAAAGAACTTCCTTGCGCTCGAGCAGCCACCGGGCCAGCGCCCTCAGCCGCGCCGCCCGTTGCTGAAAATCGAGTGCCATCAGGCCAGCACGGCCGCGCTCGCGCGCAAATGCCAGTGCCTCCTCGAAATCGATCGTCGCCGTCGACGCCCGCGCCACCACGCGACCGTCGATCGCGCTATGGAGCGCCGCCCAGCCGGCGGCGGCCGGGCGGTCATCGGTCGGGCGGTCGTCGGTCGATCGGTCATCGGGCAGGCGGTCCTCGGTCGGGCGCTCGTCGGTCGATCGGTCATCGAGCGGGCGACCGACCTCCGCCGCGTCGCCGGCAACGGTCCATCGGCCGGCCACGAAACTGCCAATGGCCAGCGGCCCGGCGGTCGCGGAGCGGGCGAAATCAGACGGGGGCAGCGTCATCGTCAGGGCTCCCTCGTGGGCCGTTCGAGCTTTCGGGTCCCGCCCCCGTCCGCTCAGCGCTCGTCGAACGACAGCACGACGCGCGCCGACAACGGATGAGCCTGGCAGGTGAGGACGAATCCGTTGGCGACCTCGTTGCGGTCGAGCGCGAAGTTGCGGTCCATCCGCACCTTACCCTCGACCAACTTCGCGCGGCAGGTGCCGCAGACCCCCGACGTGCACGAGTACGGCACCTCCAGGCCCGCAGCCGAAGCGCTGTCGAGGATGCTAGGCTGATCGCGACGGTAGACCAGTTCGCGGCTGAGGCCATCGCGGACGATGACCACGGTCGCCTGGCTGGCATCGCCGGGCTGGCTGGCATGGACCACGGCGTCGCTGGTCATGGTGTCGCCGGTCGTTGCTACGCCGGTGATGGCGTCGCCGGTCACGAGGGCCCCGGTCACGCCGGCCCCGGTCACGCCGGCCCCGCTCGCCGCGACCGTGGCCGCGCCTGCCGGCGCCGCGCCGGCCGCCACTCCCGTCAGCGACGCGGACCCGGCCGCCGGCACCGGCACCCCGAAGCGCTCGATGTGGATCCGGTCCTGTGCGACGCCGGCGGCGAGAAGCGCCGCCTCGGCCTCCTCGTTCATCTGGAACGGGCCGCAGACGAAGGCGTGGTCGATGCTGGCACCCGGCACGAGCCGCTCGAGAAAGCTCGCGATCCGGCTGCGGTCCATCAGCCCGTGGTTCAGCGGCACGTCGGTCTGTTCATCGGAGAAGACGTAATGCAGCGCGAGCCGGGACAGGTGCCGGTTCTTCAGGTCCTCGAGTTCCTCCTTGAACATCGTCGACTGCAGCGTCCGGTTGCCGTAGATCAGCGAGAACCGCGATCGAGGCTCGCGCGCCAGCGCCGTCTTCATGATCGACAGGATCGGGGTGATACCCGACCCGCCGGCGATCCCGACGTGATGGCGGGCGAGTTCCGGTTCCAGCGGCACGTTGAAGCGACCCTGCGGCACCATGACCTCGATCGACTGGCCCGCTGCCAGTGAGGCGTTGATCCAGTTGGAGAACACGCCGCCACGAACCTTGCGGACGCCAACGCGCAGGTAAGGATCGTCGATCCCGGAGCAGATCGAGTACGAGCGGCGCAGGTCCTGGCCGTCGATCCTGGCCCGCAGCGTCAGGTACTGACCCTGGGTGAAGCGAAAGACGTCGCGCAGCGACTCGGGTACATCGAACGACACGATCACGGCCTCGCCGGTCTCGGCCTCTATCGCACGGACGCGCAGCGGGTGGAACAAGGTCGTCATGGCTCAGATCGCCTTCATCGCCTCGAACGGCTCCCGGCACGCCAGGCACCGATAGAGCGCCTTGCACGGGGTCGATCCGAACACAGCCAGCCGTTCGTTGCGCCGGCTGCCGCACTGCGGGCAGGGCGCAGGCAAAGTGACCGGCGCCAGGTTGCCGTCGTTGGTCACCGACCCCGGCGGGACGATGCCGTAGCGGCGCAGACGCTCGCGGCCTTGGTCGGTGATCCAGTCGGTGGTCCACGCTGGCGCACGACTGATCCGGACCCGGACGTCGGCGAAGCCGTTGGCGGCCAGCGTCTGCTCGGCCATGGCCACGATCGCCTCGATTGCCGGGCAGCCCGACCAGGTCGGCGTCAACGTCACGACGACCACGCCGTCAATGGCCTCGACGCTGCGCAGGATGCCGAGGTCAGCCAGCGTCACCACCGGGATTTCCGGGTCAGCAATCCCCGCCACCAGGGCCTGGACACCCTCCAGGCGGTCGTCGGCGACCGCCCTCCTGGCGACAGTAGACCCCTGGGCCGACGCGGCCTCCCTCGTCATCGGCTCAGCCCCTGGGACACGCGAAGATTTCGCGCACCGGCCGACTTCGGTGACAATGAGCGGGCAACGGGCGGGAAACGGGAGAACGTCCCATGGCGGAAGTCGCGGTCGAGAATCTGTTGGGCACCTGGTCCCTCGTGACCTGGGACATCACCTACGACGACCAGCGTCCCGTGACCTACCCCTGGGGCGCCGACGCGCAAGGGATGCTGATCTACGCTGCCGACCACCACATGATGGCCGTGGTCTGCAGCGCGGGGCGGCCGCGGCTGTCGACCGAATCGGTGCGCAAGGCGCCGATCGAGCAGAAGGTTGGCGCGTTCGAGACCTATTTCAGCTATGCCGGGAGCTGGGAATTGCGCAAGGACGAGATCATCCACCGGATCTCCTACGCCCTCAATCCCAACTTCATCGGCACCGACCAGATCCGGAAGTTGACGCTCGACGGCGACAGGCTGACGCTGTCGGTCTCCGACGACACCAAGGGCGTAGGGCGCCGTCACCGATTGCTGTGGCGGCGCGACAGCAGCCATGCGTGGTTGCGCATCCCAGGGCTCTGACACTACCAGACCCCGTTCGGGAACGACCGCTGCAGCGTCTGCATCGTCGCCAACAGGTATCCCATGTGTTCCGAGTGCCGGCCATTGCGGCCGTCGCTGCGGAATGCACCGGTAAGCGCGGGCATCTCGAGCCGGGCCGCCGCCAGGATCGGAGCCATCTCGTTCAGCCACGGCTCGCGCAACGCTGCCGCGGCCGGACCGAGACCACTCGCTTCGGCCGCTGCATCGATCGAATCGGACTCGAACAACTCCGGGACGAAACGCCACAACGCCGCCATCGCCTCGTTCAGCCGGCGGATGGACTCGGCCGTCCCGTCGCCGAGCCGCGCGACCCAGTCCGCCGCATGGCGCTGGTGGTAGCGCGCTTCCTTCAACGCCTTGGCCGCGATCGCTGCCAGTTCCGGATCGGTTGACCGCTGCAGTCGCTCCCAGAGCAGCTTGAGCCACGTCGCCATCACGGCGTTGCGCAGGACGGTGAAGGCGAAATCGCCGCGCGGCAGTTCGGCAATCACCGGGTTCAGATAGTCGCGCTCGTCGCGCAGGAACGCGAGTTGATCCTCGTCGTATGCAATGCCTCCGGCCAGGGCATTGCGCTGGCCGGCATGGGCGAGCGTCGCCCGAGCCTGGCCGAGCAGATCGAGCGCCATGTTCGTGAGCGCGATGTCCTCCTCGAGGATCGGCGCATGGCCGCACCACTCCGAGAGCCGATGCGAATGGATCAGGCAGCAGTCGGCGATCCGCAACAGGTAATGCAGCGTCGGATCGGGCTCGGGCCGGATCGATTCGGTCATCGCGTGCTCACATGTGGTCGACCGACTCGGGCAGCGTATAGAAGCTTGGATGGCGGTAGACCTTGTCGGCCATCGGATCGAACAGCATCTCCTTGTCGGCGGGATCACTGGCGACGATGTCCGACGAACGGACGACCCAGATGCTCACTCCTTCCTGCCGCCGGGTATAGACCTCACGGGCCAGTTGCAGCGCGAGCTGGGGGTCGGCGGCATGCAGGCTGCCGCAATGCTTGTGGTCGAGGCCGGCGCGGCTGCGGACGAAAACTTCCCACAACGGCCATTCAGTGCTTGTGCTCGGTTCTTGGTCCATCTTCAACTCGCTCGTGGTTCTTTAGCGGCAGCGCCTGGCTCGGGGTACTGCGACGGCGAGCGAGAGGAGATGGCGCCGAATCTCGCTGGGGGCGGGTTTGCGAAAGGCTTGGCGACGAACCTCGCGAGAGGGGACGATGATCGCGCGCGACCAGCGCTGCGCTCGGAAGCACGCGTGCGCATCGAAGAACCCCCATCGAAGCCCTCCCTCTGCAGGCCACTAGCCGGCCGCGGCCGACCCGCCCGAAGAGCGCTTCGCCGCATGGGCGAGCGCAGCTTCCCGGACCCACGCCCCTTCCTCCCATGCCGTCACCCGGCGCGCAAGCCGCTCGCGGTTGACGGGACCGTCGCCATTGACCACGCGCCAGAACGCATCCCAGTCGATGGCGCCGTAGTCGTAGTGACCACGGCTGGCGTTCCACTTGAGGTCGGGATCGGGCAGGGTCACGCCGAGCACTCGCGCCTGCTCGGCGGTGGCATCGATGAAACGCTGCCGCAGTTCGTCATTGCTCACGCGCTTGATTCCCCAACGCATCGACTGCGCGCTGTTCGGTGATTGGTCATCGGGCGGGCCGAACATCATGATCGACGGCCACCACCAGCGATCGACCGATTCCTGGACCATCCGCCGCTGGGCGTCGGTGCCGTGCTTCATCATCGTCAGCAGCGAGTCGAAACCCTGGCGCTGGTGAAAGCTCTCCTCCTTGCAGATCCGGATCATCGCCCGGGCGTAGGGTGCGAACGAGCAGCGGCAGATCGGCACCTGGTTCATGATCGCTGCACCATCGACCAGCCAGCCGATGGTGCCGACGTCGGCCCAGGACAGGGTCGGATAGTTGAAGATCGAGCTGTACTTCGCCTTGCCGCTGTGCAGCGCCGCCAGCATCTCGTCGCGACTCGTCCCCAGGGTCTCGGCGGCCGCATAGAGATAGAGCCCGTGGCCAGCCTCGTCCTGGACCTTGGCCAGCAGGATCGCCTTGCGCTTGAGTGTCGGCGCACGCGTGATCCAGTTGCCCTCGGGCAGCATGCCGACGATCTCGCTGTGCGCGTGCTGGCTGATCTGCCGGACCAGTGTCCGTCGGTAGTTGTCCGGCATCCAGTCCTTGGCCTCGATGAATTCGCCGGCGTCGATCCGCTCGTCGAACCGCCGTTGCAACGTGGCCTCGTCTGCCGCCGGTCGGCCGAGCAGGTCGGGGCGCTCCTGGTGGCGGCCGTGCCCGGCGTGGGCGTCATCACGGGGGCCCTCGCGCGCCATCGTGTCCATTGCCTGCGTATACATGGAACTCCCTCCTCAACCTCGCGGCCGCTTGTCGATCACGCGGCGTGCCTTGCCGGTCAGCGTCCGTTCGATGGCGTCGACATCCTCGACGACGACGTGCGTCGAGATCCCGACCATCGCCTTGATTCGTTGCTCGAGCCACCGGCCGACGCCGTCGCGCTCGGCGCCGGCGACTCCCCCGGCCTCGGGCTGCAACTCGCAGCGCACGGTGACGTCGTCGAGCGCGCCGTCACGGCTGACTATGATCTGGTACTGGCCGGCAAGCTTCGGATGCTCGAGGATCAGTTCCTCGATCTGCGTCGGAAAGACGTTGATGCCACGAATGATCAGCATGTCGTCGGAGCGACCGACGATCTTGGCCATCCGGCGAAACGACCGCGCCGTCGGCGGCAACAGCCGGGTGAGGTCGCGGGTCCGGTAGCGGATGATCGGCAGTGCCTCCTTGGTGAGCGAGGTGAACACCAGTTCGCCCTCTTCGCCGGGGCCTTTGACCTCGCCGGTCTGCGGATCGACGATCTCGGCCAGGAAGTGATCCTCCCAGACGACCGGTCCATCCTTGGACTCGATGCACTCGCTGGCAACGCCAGGACCCATCACTTCGGACAGGCCGTAGATGTCGACGGCGTCGAGGCCGCCGCGGGTCTCGATTTCGCGGCGCATCGCCTCGGTCCATGGTTCGGCACCGAAAATTCCCACGGCCAGCGACGAGGCCGCCGGATCGAGTCCCTGGCGGACGAACTCCTCGATGATCACCTGCATGTAGCTCGGCGTGACCATGATGATGTCGGGACGGAAGTCATTGATCAGCTGGACCTGCTTCTCGGTCTGGCCGCCCGACATCGGGATCACGGTGCAACCGAGGCGTTCGGCGCCGTAGTGCGCGCCGAGTCCGCCGGTGAACAGCCCGTAGCCGTAGGCGACGTGGACGATGTCGCCGGCACGGCCGCCGGCGGCGCGGATCGAACGCGCGCCGAGGTCGGCCCAGTGTTCGAGGTCGCGGCGTGTATAGCCGACGACGGTTGGTTTGCCGGTCGTGCCCGATGACGCGTGGATCCGCACCACCTGCTCGCGCGCCACGGCGAACATCCCGAACGGGTAGTTGGCACGCAAGTCCTGCTTGGTGGTGAACGGAAACGCTGCCAGGTCGGATAGCGACTTCAGGTCCTGCGGCTTGAGCCCGGCGGCATCGAACGCCTTGCGGTAATGCGCGACATGGTCATAGGCATGACCGAGGGTCCAGCGCAGCCGTTCCAGCTGCAACGCCTCGATCTCGTCGCGGCTCGCGGTCTCGATCGGGTCGAGGTCACCCTTCGATGGCTGTTTGACCGGCATCAGGCGCCTCCGTTGCGATCGCCGGCAACAATCACCGGCGTGCTGCGCATCGTGTGCGAGCGGCCGCGGAACATCGCGATCCGACGGCCGCCCTGGTCGCGGACCTCGACATCGTAGACGCCGGTGCGACCGGCCTTCGAGACCTCGACACAGGTCGCCACCAGCCGGTCGCCGAGACGACCGGGGGCCAGCAGGTCGACGGTGAATCCCGCCGCCACCGTCAGTTCGTCGTACGAGTTGCAGGCATAGGCGAAGGCCGTGTCGGCCAGCGTCGTGATCAAGCCGCCGTGACAGATCGCATGGCCATTGAGCATGTCTTCGCGGACCGTCATCGCGAGCGTCGCCCGTCCGGGAGCGATCGACTCGACGGTGATTCCCATCATCCGGGCCGCGGCATCGCGCGCGTACATCGCGTCGCGGACGCGTTCAGCCAGCTGTTGCGTGGCAGCCGTCATTCTGCCGGCGGTCTCCCTCGTCGTGCCGAGCGTTCGCCCGGTCTCGGTCGAGCCATTGTCGACCGACCGGTCGGCCCCGTCGATCCATTGTCGACCGACTCGTCGCTTTCGTCGACCCTGGGCGTCCGTCCCTCAGCCGTGGTTTTTCCCGCCGGCATCGATCCCTTCCGACGCGAAGGGCGCAGGCACAGCGCCACCGCCGCCGGCCATTACACTGGATGGCCACCCCTTCCGGCGAACCACGTGATGATCCCGTTCTCCGTCCTCGACCTGGTGCCCGTGCGCGAGGGCGACGACCCGCCCGACGCGCTGCGCTACACGCTGGAGCTGGCCCGTCACGCCGAGCGCCTGGGCTACCACCGCTACTGGATGGCCGAGCACCACAACATGATCGGGATCGCGAGCGCCGCGACTTCGGTCGTGATCGGCTACGTCGCCGGCGGGACCGCCCGGATCCGGGTCGGCGCCGGCGGCATCATGCTGCCCAACCATTCGCCGCTGGTGATCGCCGAGCAGTTCGGCACGCTCGAGTCGCTGTACCCGGGGAGGATCGATCTCGGCCTCGGCCGCGCGCCGGGGACCGACCAGTTGACCTGGCGCGCGCTACGGCGCAGTCCCGGAGCAGCGGACTCGTTCCCCGACGACGTGCTCGAACTGCAGGCGTTGCTGGGCCCGGTACAGGAAGGGCAGCGGGTGCGCGCCGTGCCAGGCGCCGGCACCGAGGTGCCGCTGTGGATCCTGGGGTCGAGCCTCTACGGCGCGCAACTGGCCGCGGCCCTGGGCCTGCCGTACGCTTTCGCTTCGCATTTCGCGCCCGACGCGCTTTACCAGGCGATCGAGGTTTATCGCCAGCACTTCCGGCCATCGCCACAACTCGAACGCCCCTACCTGATGCTCGGCATCGGCGTGGTCGCGGCCGACACCGACGCCGAGGCCACCCGGCTGCTGACCACGCTGCAACAGCAGTTCACCAGCATGATCCGGAACAATCGCGGGCGGATGAAGCCGCCGATCGACGACATCGCGACCTACTGGACAGCGGCCGAACAGGCCCACGTGTCGCGGATGCTGGCCTGTTCGTTCCATGGCTCGCGCGAGACGGTGCGCGACAAGATCGCGCGGTTCATCGAGGCCACGGGTGCCGACGAGCTGATGGCCACGGGACCGATCTATGACCCTGCCGCGCGCCTCCGCTCGTACGAATTGCTGGCCGAGACCGGCTTGATGGCGCGTGTACTGGCGACGACCTGAACGCACCGG
>JBEVJQ010000337.1:0-3633 GCA_040510055.1 Burkholderiaceae bacterium
TTCGTAGAATCGGCTGGCGTCGACGCGCGACCGATCGGTGGTCAGCTGGACCAGGCTGCAACCCCGTTGCCGACAGCGCTCGATCGCCCACTCGATCATCTGGCGACCGAGCCCGCGATCACGATGGCCGGAGGCGATCCGTACGGATTCGACCTGCCCGCGCCAGGCGCCGCGGCGCGAGACGCCGGGGATGAAGGTCAGTTGCAGACAGCCGCAAGGGTCGCCGCCGGGCGTTGCGCGAACGATCACGAGCAACTGGTTCGGATCGGCAGCGATCGCCTCGAACGCGGCGACATAGCGCGGGTCCGGCGGATCGCCGGGCGACTCGCGACCTGCGCCGATCGGATCGTCGGCCAGGAGCGCGATGATCGCGGGCAGGTCGTCGCGGGTCGCGCGCGCGAAGATCGGCGCCGGCCGATCAACCGTCGCCATCGCGGATCGCCGTCGCGACCGAGCGTCGCACTCGGTTCGCCATCGCCGGTGACAAAGCGACCACTTTACGATATGGAATCTCGAGAGCGCGCTGTGGCGGCCGCTGCTGAACCATGAAGGTGCATGAATCGCTCGCTACCGAATCGCGGCAGTTTGGCATATCGTTAGCGCCAATGTCGGGAACCGTGCGTTATCGGCAATGTCGGGCACTGTGATCATTCGTCGCGTCGATCGTTCGTCACATCGCCGTCGCCGGGTCGGACTGCTGCCCTCTCGGGTACGGCCTGAACGGATCCGGCACGACGCAAGCTTGGGCACCCGAACGAGAGCAACGGACAAGCAAACGGAACCTGCCAATGGTCGCTTCTGAGAGTTGCCTCGTCAGCAAGCTTCGCCATTACATCGCGCTGACCGACGAGGAGGCCGACTTCCTTCGCCGACTGGAACGCGACGAGCGGCGCTACGCCCGCGGCGACGTCATCCGCGCCGAAGGTGACCGGGCCGAGGAACTGTTCATCGTCAAGTCCGGTTGGGTGACGCTCTGGACCATGCTGCAAAACGGCCGGCGGCTGATCTACGACATCCACTTTCCCGGCGACCTGCTCGGCAGTCGCGACGTCGTTCTCAACGAAGCGACCATGACCATGACGGCGGCCACCGAAGCCGTCCTCTGTCCGTTCCCGAAGTCGGGGCTCGAGGAGGTTTTCGTCAGTTGGCCGCGGATCGCCGCGTTGCTGTTCAGCCTGTCGACGCTCGAGACCACGACGGTGTTCGATCGGCTGCGGGCCGTGGCGCGGATGGACGCGAGCCAGCGGCTGGGCTTCTTCCTGTTGCAGATCATCAGCCGGCTGCGCGTGATGCAGAAGGATCATTCGGACACGATCGAGCTGCCGCTGAGCCAGGAGTTGATCGGCGATGCTTTGGGGCTCTCGCAGGTTCACGTCAACCGGACCATGCGCGAACTCGAGGAGAACGGCTACATCACACGTGCCGAGCGCGGCCGCATCACCGTCCAGTTCGAGCGCCTTGCCGAATTCTCGGAGTTCCACGAAAAGCGCTACCGCGTCGACACCAGTTGGCTGCCGAGCCAGCGCTGACCGTCGTCGCATCCGCACGGTAGTCGACGCGACCTTCGATGTCTGGGTCTCGCCGGCGCCGCCGTCCACGGCCCGCGGCGCCGCGCCCGCGGCGCGAAGGCGGCGACGAGCCGCCGGGTACCATCGACCCTCCCCAGGCCCGGCATCCCGCCGGGGCCACGACCTCGCAACGACCCTCGATGCCTGACTCGCGCACGTGCCCTGAACCCTCCGCAGGCTCGCAGCTGAATTCGCTGCCCAGCAATCTCCCGTCGCCGCGACCGATGGCGTCTTGCCGCCGACGGCGGTCCGCGATGGCGTTCGCGCTGACGGCATTTGCGATCGCCACCGGTTGCGCCACCGCCGAGCCCTGGGCCGGTGCGCCGCCCGCCGCCACTGCCGCCGGCCGCGACGGAGTCGCGCGACCCGATTACCAGCCGACTCGCGGCCAGCACGGCAAGGACGTGATCTGGATCCCGACACCCGACCGTCTCGTCCAGCGGATGCTGCAGCTGGCACAGGTCGGATCGGACGACTATGTCGTCGACCTCGGATCCGGCGATGGCAAGATCGTCCTCGCCGCGGCCCGTGATCATTCGGCACGTGCGCTTGGCGTCGAGTACAACCCCGACATGGTCGGACTCGCACGGCGCGAGGCCGAGCGCATCGGGGTTTCCGACCGCGCGCAGTTCCGTCAAGCCGACATCTTCGCCACCGACTTCCGCGACGCCACTGTCGTGACGATGTACCTGCTGCCACGGCTGAATCTGCGCCTGCGGCAGACGCTGCTGGCGATGCGGCCCGGTACCCGGGTCGTTTCGCACGCCTGGTCGATGGGCAACTGGCAACCGGACGAGACCTCGTGGATCGCCAGCACGCCGGTTCATCTCTGGGTCGTTCCGGCCAATGCCGGTGGCCAGTGGACGGTGTCGTTCCGCCAGGGCACGGCGACGGTCGAGGCGCCGTTGACGCTGAGCCAGACCTACCAGCGGCTCTCGGGGGCCAAGGTCGAAATCGACGGCAGTGCCAACACCGTCCGCGCGTTGCGGCTCGACGGCGACCGCATCCGGTTCGCGTTCACCGACGGTACCGGCACGCTGCGCGATTTCGATGGTCGCATTGCCGGCGACCGGATCACCGGCCAGGTCGCCGCTGCTGGCGGCGCGACGACGCCATTCTCCGCGCGGCGGGTCGGGGCGGCACCGCCGATCGGCGGTGCCGAGGGATTCTCCGACGAGGAAGGCGGCCAGCTCGACACCGAACTCGGCGGCTAGCCTCCTGGATCGGCCCGGACCCAGACCGCCGTGTCGTGGAATACGGCGCCGCCATTGGGCCAGCCCGGCTCGGCCGAGGTCAGCAGGTTGACGCCGTAGCCACCGGCGAATGCGTGGCCGGGCCAGAGCCCCTCGAGGACGACCACGCCGGGCTGCTGGCCGTTGGCGACGCGAGCCGGGACCACGAGTTCTCCGCGTTCATTGCCCAGCCGCACGCTGTCGCCATCGACCACGCCGAGCGTGGCCGCGTCGGCCGGGCCCAGCCGCAGGTCCGGCGCCTTCTCGCGGGCGACCGACCCCGGTGTCTCGGTGAACGTGCTGTTGAGGAAAGTGCGCGCCGGGGCGGTGATCAGCCGGAACGGCTTGTCGGCGGTGGCCTCGTCGATCACCGCGAAGTGATCGGGCCAGCGCGGCATCTCGTGGCCGCGGCAGCCGAGAGCGGCCCAATCCGGCCGGAAACGGAATCGCTTGTCGGGCCAGGCAAAGCCGTCGCTGAAGCGTGCCTGCTCGGGCGGCAATGCCCGATCCTCGCCGCCGGCAGCGACGTTGGCCTGCGCATCGAGCATCCCCGACGCCCGCAGCGTCCGGTCGATGATCTCCCAGGCACTGAGCTCGAAGCCCTCGTGGACGGCGCCCAGGCGGCGCGCCAGCGCCTGGATCACCAGATGATTCTCGCGGCATTCGCCCGGCGGCTCGACCATCTTGCGCGCGACCTGGAACACGGTATGGCCCGAGGCCGTGTAGCAATCGTCGTGTTCGAGGAACATCGTGGCCGGCAGCACGATGTCGGCGAACCGGGCAGTTTCGGTCAGGAACTGCTCGTGGACGCAGCAGAACAGGTCGTCGCGCGC
>JBEVJQ010000338.1:0-6209 GCA_040510055.1 Burkholderiaceae bacterium
TGGTCGAGACCATCAGCAGCCGCATCCCGGGCCGTGCGACCTTCGGATCCCAGCCCTCGACGATCGCGAGCGGATCGGTGATCGTCGTCCCGCCCCAGCCGGTACCGGGGTCGGCGACCTGGAAGTAGCGCCCCGGCGTCGACTTGCGCCCACGCAGGCGAATGCCCGACGGCGGCAGGTCGAGGCACTTGCCGGCTTGGTGTTCGGTGAGAACGCCGGTGATGTGATCGTCGACGACCACGACCTCGTCGACCTTGCCGGCCCACTGCCGGGCGAAGATCCCGATCGTCGCCGACCCGCAGCCGACGCGCATCCGCTGTTCCTCGACGCCATTGACGCGCGGTGGCCGGTCGGCCTGGACCTCGAGGCTGGCCCCGCCCTCGATCTCGAGCGCCACTGCCTCGCGGTTGCCCAGCGCCATCATCAGGTCGCAGGTGATCCGACCCTCGCGCTTGCTGCCGCCGGTGAGGTGCTGGACGCCGCCGATCGACAGGAACTGCGAGCCGTACTCGATCGTGGTCACGTGACCGACGGCCTCGCCCCGGTGGCGGACCACGGACTGCTCGGCACCGAGATAGCGGTCGGTATCGATCTTGATCTTGAAGCTGCAGTAGCTGAAGATCCCCTCGGTCACGACGGTGACGAGGTCGACGCCGTCGTGCTCGGAGGCGACGATGAACGGCGCCGGCTTGTAGTCCGGATAGGTCGTTCCGCTGCCGACGCCGGTGACGAACACGTCGGCGGTCCCGGGCCCGGCCTGGCCTTCGACGGTGGGGACGACCTCGACGCCGGGCCGCGTCATCAGCAGCACCGGGTCGATCCGCGTCAGCTTGCCATCGACATTGCCCCAGCGATCGCAGGCGCCGAGGCGGCCACGACTGATCTGGCACAGCACCGGACAGGCATCGCACTGAATCTTGTCGGAGGCCATCCGTTCCGGCGCCGGGGCCGCGCCGAAGGCGGGGCCGGTCGGTAGCGGCTCCGGCCGATCGAACCGCTCCTCGTTCATTGCCGCGCCTCGGGGCGCGCCGCGCGCAGCGCCGCGAGCACGCGATGCGGCAGCGCCGGGACCTCGAGCAGTCTCACGCCGGTGGCGTCGTGAATGGCGTTGAGGATGGCCGGTGCCGTGGCGACGAGCGCCGGTTCGCCAACTCCCTTGGCACCGTACGGCCCCAGCGGTTCCGGATCCTCGACGAGATGGATGGTGATCGGCGGTACGTCGCCGGATCCGGGAATCAGGTAGTCGTGGAGATTGTCGGTGCGGCCGCTCCGATATTCCTCCATCAATGCGAGCCCGATGCCCTGGGCGATGCCGCCGTGGATCTGGCCTTCGGTCAGCACCGGATTGATCACGCGACCGACGTCGTGGGCGGCATGCAGGTGCAGCAGCCGGACGGTACCGAGTTCGATGTCGACCTCGACCTCGGCCACCTGGGCCGCGAATCCGTAGGTCGCATAGGGGACGCCCTGACCGTCGGCATCGAGCGGCACGGTCGGCGGATCGAAATAGCCTTCGCCCTTGCAGACATCGCCGTCGGCATCGCGCGGCAGGTCGCGAAGGTCGATGACGACGGCGTTCTCGCCGGTGTCGATCCGGACGCTGCCGTCGCCGAGTTCGATCGCCGCGTCGTCGGCGGAGCCGGGCGCGGCCAAAGCCACGATCGCGGCCTTCAGCGCCCGCCCGGCACGAAGCGTCGCCTGGCCCGAGACGAAGGTCTGGCGCGATGCCGACGACTTGCCGGCATCGGCGGTCCGGTCGGTGTCGCCATGAACCTGGTCGATCCGGCTGACCGGTACTCCAAGCGCCTCGCCGAGGATCTGCGGCATGATGGTCGCCGTCCCCTGGCCGATTTCCTGGGCGCCGTTGTAAAGCATCACGCGGCCGTCGGGCCGCAGGCCGGCCCGCATCGTTGACGGATTCGCGATCACCGTGTTGCCGATCCCGTACCACATGCAGGCCACGCCGACGCCGCGACGGCGCGCTCGGCGCGGCGCCGGAACCAGCGGATCGGGGCCGGCCGCGACGAATCGCGCATCGGCGGTATCGACGGCTCGCGCACCAGCGGTGTCGACGGCTCGCGCACCAGCGGCATCGGCGGGCGAGCGGTCGTCGGCGGCCGCGGCGTTGAAGCAGCGTGCCGCGGCGCTGGCACGCTGCCAGGCCGGCGCCAATGCCTCGAGGCAGGCGACCAGCCCGACGCTGGCATCCAGTCGCTGCCCGGTGGCCGTCCGATCGCCGGCGCGCAGGGCATTGCGCAACCGGAACGCGAACGGATCGATTCGGCAGCCGGCCGCGAGTTCGTCGATCAGTGCCTCGCCGACGATCGCCGCCTGCGGGACGCCGAAGCCGCGAAACGCGCCGCCGATCGCGTCGTGGGTCAGCACCGCCCGCGTCAGCGTCCGGACATTGGGCACCCGGTACGGCCCGCAGGCATGGATCGGGACGCGGTTGGCCACCGTCGGTCCCCATGATGCATAGGGGCCGGTATTGAAGTCGCCGTGGAAGTCGAATGCGACCAGTCGGCCGTCACGGTCGCAGGCGGCGCGGGCCCGCATCCTCGCCGGATGGCGCTTGGTAGTCGCCAGCATCGACTCGCCCCGTTCCCAGACCGTCCGTACCGCGCGACCGGTGACGCGGGCAGCAACGGCCAGCAGGGGCTGCAGCGACAGGTCGAGCTTGCCGCCGAACCCGCCACCGATCGCCGACGGCTCGATCCGGACCTGTTCCGGCGCGACCGCCATCACCACGGCCAGCTCGTCGCGGTCCAGGTATGGCGTCTGGGTGCAGGCGAACACGTGGAGTCTCCCGCCGCGCCACTCGGCGTAGCCGGCCTCGGGCTCGAGGTAGGCGTGTTCGACGTGCGCCGTGCGCACCGCCAACGTGGCGGTGACGAGCGACGGGCGTTCGAACACCGCGTCGACATCGCCGCTGACGACGCGGCCGCGACAGAGGACATTGCCGACCCAGCGCGGCTGGACGGCGACGGCCGTCGCCGCGAGCGCCTCGTCGACCTCGAGCAGCGGCGCAAGCGGCTCCCAGTCGATCGGAAAGTCGCCGGGATCGATGGTAGCGACGGCATCGCGCGTACCGACGATGCCGGCCACGGCCTCGCCGCGATAACGGGCGACCCCTTCGGCCAGCACCGGCTGGTCGCGCAGTTCGGCGAAGACCGCGAACCGGTTGCTCGGCACGTCGGCCGCGGTCAGCACGGCGGCGATCCCCGGACGCGCCGCGCGCCAGCGCACAAGGTCGCCGAACCGGAAGCGCGCGTGCGGATGGGGCGAGCGCACGGTGCGCAGCCACAGCGCATCGTCTGGCGCGCGGTCGGCGCCGAAGCGGGTCCGGCCGGTGACCTTGTCGGGGCCATCGAGCCGGGCCACCGGACGACCTACGGGATCGACGGCCGTGGCGGCCGCGGTCGCGGCGACGGCAAGCGGCGCCGGCCGCGCGGCGGCTGCCGCGAGCACGGCCTCGACGATCTTGAGGTAGCCGGTGCAGCGACAGAGGACGCCGCCGATCGCCTCGCGCACGGTCGCGGCGTCGGGAGTCGGATCACGCCGCAACAGCGCCTCTGCGGCCATCAGCATCCCGGGCGTGCAGATCCCGCATTGCGCGGCACCGTGGTCGACGAAGGCCTGCTGGAGGCGACCGAGCGCCTGGCCGTCGGCCGTGCTGCCGGCTGCGGCCAACCCCTCGATGGTCGTGACCTCGCGCCCGGCGACTTGTCCGACCGGGACCAGGCAGGCACAGGCCGCCGCATCATCGAGCAGTACGGTGCAGGCGCCGCAGTCACCGGCGCTGCAGCCGACCTTAGTCCCGGTCAGGCCGCAGTCGTCGCGCAGCACCTCGGACAACCGCCGGCGCGGATCAGCCGGCAGCGGCACCGACCGGCCGTTGACGATGAACGCACCCGGCCCGGCATCGACCGCCGGTAGCGCTGATGCGTCGGCGAGGGAATCGACGGTGGCACTCATTGCAGCTCCGTTCCAGTTGCCGCGGCCGCGCCGGGGACGGCCGAGGCCCAGGCCGCGCCGAGGGCGCGGCGCACCAGGACCGCGGCGGCCTCGCGCCGGTAGCGCGCGCTCGCGCGAACATCGTCGATCGGTGCCAGTTCGACCAGTTCGTCGGCATCGATCGCCAGTTCGCCGATTTCGCCGGCCGGCAGGCCACGCAGCCGTTGTTCGAGGCGGCCGAGCCGGACCGGCTTCGGGCCGCAAGCGCCGACCGCGATCCGCGCGCGTTCGATCACGTCGGCTCCGGCCGCTGGCTCGACGACGGCCGCGACCATCGCGATCGAGATCAGCAGGTAGCGGCGCGCACCGAGCTTGGCGAACGCCGAGCCCGCGCCCGGCGGCTGCGCCGGCAACAGCACCGCGCAGACCAGCTCGTCGGCGGCGAGCGCCGTACGCCGCGGGCCGGTGACGAAGTCGGTCAGCGCCAGGCGCCGCTCGCCGCGGGGCGAGCGCAGCACGACCCGGGCGTCGAGCGCGAGCAGCGGCGGGATCCCGTCTGCTGCCGGCGATGCGTTGCAGAGGTTGCCGGCGACGGTCCCGCGGTTCTGGATCTGGATGCCGCCGACCTCGCGGGCCGCAGCGCGCAGCGCGTCCAGCACCGGCGGCCCGTCGAACGCGGCGACCTCGCTCCAGGTCGTGGTGGCGCCGATCCACAGGGCGCCGTCGTCGAGCCGCGCGATCCCCCGCAGTTCGGCGATCGCGCCGAGGTCGACGAGCGTCGTCTCCGCGTTCGTGGGGGCAGCGGCCGATCCGGTCGCGTAGAGGTCGGTCCCGCCGGCCACGAGACGTGCCGGTCCGTGCGCGAGGACCGCGAGGGCGCCGGCGATCGTCGCCGGACGGCTGAAGGGCGCAACGTCGTTCTGGACTGGGTTCACGGCTGGCCGCGGGCTGGGAATCGGATCCCTGGCACCTCCCGCGGGCGCCTCGGGACTGATCGACTGTAGCAAGAAAATAGCGGCCTCGCGGCCGCTTTCTTCTGCCCCGTCAGGGCACTGACGGATCTTCCGTCAGCTCACTTGCTTGTTGACCAGCGCGTTCATCTCGAACATCGATACCTGAGCCTTGCCGAAGATCGGGCGCAGCTTGTCATCGGCATTGATCATCCGCCGGTTGGCGGCGTCCTGCAGCTTGTTCTTCTTGATGTAGTCCCAAAGCTTGCGCGTGATCTCGGTCCGGGGCATCGGCTTGTCCCCGACCACGGACGCGAGCGAGGCACTGGGCTGTACCGCGGCCATGAACGCGGCGTTCGGTTTGCGCTTGGCGGCCGGCTTCTTGGCAGCAGCGGGTTTCTTGGCCGCGGCTACCGGCTTCTTGGCAGCGACGGGTTTCTTGGCCGCGGTCTTCTTGGCGGCCGGCTTCTTGGCGGCCGGTTTCTTCGCGGCCGTCTTCTTGGCAGCGGACTTCTTGGCAGCAGGCTTCTTCGCCGCGGTCTTCTTCGCCGCCATCTTCCTGGCAGGCTTCTTCGCGGCGGACTTCTTGGCAGTTGCCATCGGGACTCCTTGTCTCTGTCCGAATCGTTACCAATCGGTGTGGATCGATCTGCGGGCAGCTGGAGCATCACCCGCGCCATTGATCGAATCGACCTTTTCGGTGATCACCTAATGGGTCTCGATCGGAAGCGGATTCTACCTACCTTCAGAGGGAAAAGATGAAGAACAAGCGCTAACCGATGCATTGGCGCGACCCCTTTCACGCTCTTTGCATGCGACTCAACCCTCGCGCTGCGCGCGCCGCCGCTCGTGTTCCTTCAGATAGCGCTTGCGCAGCCGGATCGAGGACGGCGTGATCTCGACCAGTTCGTCGTCGGCGATGAACTCCACCGCCTTCTCGAGGGTCAGGGCGATCGGCGGCACCAGGACGATGTGCTCGTCCTTGCCCGAGGCCCGGACGTTGGTGAGCTTCTTCTCCCGGATCGGGTTGACCACCAGGTCGTTGTCGCGGCTGTGGATGCCGACGATCATGCCCTCGTAGAGCGCTTCGTTCGGCCCCACGAACAACCGCCCCCGCTCCTGCAGCTTCCAGAGGGCGTAGGCGACGGCCGGCCCGTCGTCCTGGGAGATGAGCACGCCCTGACGGCGACCGGCGATCTCGCCGGCCCATGGGCCGTAGGCGTCGAACACGTGGCTGGCGATCCCCGTGCCGCGGGTCAGGTTCAGGAATTCGCTGTGAAAGCCGATCAGGCCGCGGGCCGGGAC
>JBEVJQ010000339.1:0-8573 GCA_040510055.1 Burkholderiaceae bacterium
GCAGGTCATTCTCGAGATCTTCGATGTCGCCAAGCGGCATGAACACCTGCTCGGCCAACTCGAAGGCGAACTCGACATCCTGCAGGTGGAAAAGCGCATCCGCGGCCGCGTCAAGCGCCAGATGGAAAAGTCGCAGCGCGAGTACTACCTCAACGAGCAGGTCAAGGCCATCCAGAAGGAGCTGGGCGAGGGCGAGGACGGCGCCGATCTCGAGGAACTCGAGAAGAAGATCAAGGCCGCCCGCATGCCCAAGGAGGCCAAGCTCAAGGCCGATGCGGAGCTCAAGAAGCTCAAGCTGATGTCACCGATGTCGGCCGAGGCCACGGTGGTGCGCAACTACATCGACGTGCTCGTGAATCTTCCGTGGAAGAAGAAGAGCAAGGTCAACAACGACCTGGCCAATGCGCAGCGCGTGCTCGACGAGGATCACTACGGCCTCGACAAGGTCAAGGAACGCATCCTCGAGTATCTGGCCGTCCAGCAGCGCGTCGACAAGGTCAAGGCGCCCATCCTGTGCCTGGTCGGACCTCCGGGCGTGGGCAAGACCTCGCTCGGGCAGTCGGTCGCCAAGTCCACGAACCGCAAGTTCGTGCGCATGGCGCTCGGCGGCGTGCGCGACGAGGCCGAGATCCGCGGCCATCGCCGTACCTACATCGGCTCGATGCCCGGCAAGATCCTGCAGTCGCTGTCCAAGGCGGGCGTGCGCAACCCGTTGTTCCTGCTCGACGAAGTCGACAAGATGGGCCAGGACTTCCGTGGCGATCCGTCGTCGGCGCTGCTCGAGGTGCTCGATCCGGAACAGAACCACACCTTCGTCGATCACTACGTCGAGGTCGACTACGACCTGTCGGACGTGATGTTCGTCGCCACGGCCAACTCGCTGAACATCCCGCCGGCGCTGCTCGACCGGATGGAAGTGATCCGGCTCGCCGGCTACACCGAGGAAGAGAAGGTCTCGATCGCGCAGCGCTACCTGCTGCCCAAGCAGGTCAAGAACTCCGGGCTCAAGACGACCGAGATCTCCGTGGCCGAGAGCGCGATCCGCGACATCGTCCGCTACTACACCCGCGAGGCCGGTGTGCGGGCGCTCGAGCGCGAACTCTCGAAGATCTGCCGCAAGGTGGTGAAGGCGCTGCTGCTCAAGAAGACCGAGAAGAGGGTCGTGGTCACGTCGAAGAATCTCGACAAGTATCTCGGCGTTCGTCGGTTCACCTTCGGCATCGCCGAGAAGGCGGACCAGGTCGGCCAGGTCACGGGGCTCGCCTGGACCGAGGTCGGTGGCGAACTGCTGACGATCGAGTCGGTCGCCGTTCCGGGCAAGGGCAAGACGACGTTCACCGGCAAGCTCGGCGACGTGATGCAGGAGTCGATCAAGGCGGCGATCACCGTCGTGCGCAAGCGCTCGCGCCGGCTGGGGATCTCGCCCGACTTCCACGAGAAGGCCGACATCCACATCCACGTGCCCGAAGGCGCGACCCCGAAGGACGGGCCGTCGGCCGGTGTCGCGATGACGACGGCGCTGGTCTCGGTACTGACCGACATCCCCGTGCGGGCCGATGTCGCGATGACCGGCGAGATCACGCTGCGCGGCGAGGTGCTCGCGATCGGCGGGCTCAAGGAGAAGCTGCTGGCGGCCCATCGCGGCGGCATCAAGCTGGTGATGATCCCCGAAGAGAACGTCAAGGATCTCGTCGAGATTCCGGACCTGGTCAAGAACAAGCTCGAGATCGTGCCGGTCAAGTGGATCGACCGCGTCCTCGAGGTGGCGCTGACCCGGATGCCGCAGCCGTTTCCCGACGACGAGGAAGCCGACGGCGACTCCGGAGCGGCGCAGAAGAAGCCGAAGCCGGGCGCCGCGCCGGGCGACGTCGTCGCCCATTGAGGACCGCGGGCGGCACGACGGGGGCGTCGCCCGGGTTGCTGCTATACTGCCCGGCTTGCACATGACCGGATCGGTCGCAGCGGCTACCGGTGAGGGTGCTTAGCTCAGTTGGTAGAGCGGCGCCCTTACAAGGCGTAGGTCGGGAGTTCGAGACTCTCAGCACCCACCAGTTGGTCGCGGCGTCCCGGTCGCTGCTTGCTGCTTGAGCCGACAGGAGCGGTAGTTCAGTCGGTTAGAATACCGGCCTGTCACGCCGGGGGTCGCGGGTTCGAGTCCCGTCCGCTCCGCCACCAGATCCGATCGATCGGGGCACAAGGCAGCCACCTCCGGGTGGCTTTTTTGTTTCTCGAATGCCCGCGAGCCGTTGGAACCCCATGAACTGCCGCGACGGTTGTGGCGCCTGCTGTATCGCGCCCTCGATCTCCAGTCCGATTCCGGGTATGCCCGCCGGCAAGCCCGCCGGCGTCCGCTGCGTCCAGCTCGGCCAGGATCGGCGATGCAAGCTCTTCGGACAACACCTGCGACCGGCCGTGTGCCGATCGTTGCAGCCGACCGAGGCGATGTGCGGGGCGAGTCCGGAACAGGCGATGCGCTGGCTCGGACGGATGGAAGCGCTGACCCGACCGCGATGAGCGCGTCTCGCCACGGGACCAAGCCGCGACCCGAACGCGCCGGCGGACGGGACGAAATCGGTCCGGCGAACGGGCCGAAACCGGTCCGGCAGACGGGCCGAAACCGGCCGGGCAGGCAGGCGGCCGAAGTCCCGACGCCGGCTGTGGCCGTCACTCAGAAACTCAGCGACGCCGCCCCGAGCGCCAGCCGTTCGTGCATCGCGCTGGCCCCGACGATGGTCACGCCTTCGATCAGGTCCTCCTGCGAATCGCCGCGAGCCTTGACGCAGGGCGGGCACGCCCAGAGCGTGCCGCCGCGCTTCTGGAAATCGTCGATCAACGCCTTCAGTGGTTCGAGTGGCACCACGTGCGTGGTGTCGGCCGCGCGCCGGCGGACCAGGTCGACGGCCGAACTCGTGAGAAATGCGTAGACCTTCAGTCCGGCCGTGATGCCGCCGTTGGCGATCGTGAACGCAACCGAAGACAGTTCGTGATCGGTGCCCTTGGTCATCAGTACGACCAGTTCGCGCGTGGCTTCAGCCATGATCTTTCTCCTGTTCGAGGTGGGTGAGCGCCGCACCGGTCGCCCGCGGTTGTTCCGCTTCCGGTCAGCAGTTACATTGTCGGCGGATGGCCCAAAGAAAAGGGCGACGGCGCGAGGCGTCGACGAAGCCACGGAGGCGGGGGGATGGAGGCGACCAGCATCGCGGGGCATGAGCCCGAGGGCGCACATCAGACCAAGAAGGCCACGGCCAGCGGCTGGATCGGATCGGCGCTCGAGTACTACGACTTCTTCATCTACGCGACCGCGGCATCGCTGATCTTCCCGCAGATTTTCTTCCCATCCGGCAATCCGACGGTGGCGATCGTCGCCTCGCTCGCCACCTACGGCGTCGGCTATGTCGCCCGTCCGATCGGTGCCGTCGTCCTCGGCCATTGGGGCGACACGCACGGACGCAAGACGGTGCTGATCGTCTGCATGTTCCTGATGGGGATCTCGACCATGGGCGTCGGATTGCTGCCGACGTACCAGCAGGCCGGGATCCTCGCACCGACGCTGCTCGTGGTCCTGCGACTGATCCAGGGGTTTGCCGTCGCTGGCGAGATCTCCGGTGCGAGCTCGATGATCCTCGAGCACGCGCCGTTCGGCCGCCGGGGTTATTACGCCAGCTTCACGTTGCAGGGCGTCCAGGCCGGCCAGATCCTGGCCGCGGCCGTGTTCCTGCCGCTGGCGCATTACATGCCCGAGCAGGCATTCAACAGCTGGGGCTGGCGGATCCCGTTCCTGCTGAGCTTCGTGGTGATCGTTGCCGGCTACATCATCCGGCGCGAAGTGTCCGAGACGCCGGCCTTCGCCGAGGAGGAGGGCAAGCACGACGTACCGCGCTCGCCGGTCATCGATGCCTTCCGCTACAACTGGCCCGACATGCTGCGCGTGGTCTGCATGGCGCTGATGAACGTCATCCCCGTGGTGACCGCGATCTTCGGGGCGGCCTACGCGGTCCAGGCCGGCTACGGGATCGGCTTCCACAAAGACGTCTACCTCTGGATCCCGGTGCTGGGCAACATCCTCGCCGTCGTCGTCATACCGATCGTCGGCAATCTGTCGGACCGGATCGGCCGGCGGCCGCCGATGATCATCGGCGCGCTGCTGTCGGGGCTGCTGTCGTTCGCCTACCTCTATGCCATCAGCATCAAGAACGTGCCGCTGGCGATCACGGTCTCGCTGCTGATGTGGGGCGTCGTCTACCAGGGGTACAACGCCGTATTCCCGAGCTTCTATCCGGAGCTGTTCCCGACTCGGACGCGGGTCTCGGCGATGGCGATCTCGCAGAATATCGGTACGGCCTTCACGGCGTTGCTGCCGGCGCTGTTCGCGGCCGTGGCGCCACCCGGATCGACCAACGTTCCGATAATGATCGGTTCGATCACCTTCGCCATTACCGTGATCGCAGCGATCGCCGCGTGGTCGGCGCGCGAGACCTTCCGTGTGCCGATGAACGATCTCGGCAAGCCCGATGCCGCGCCGCTGCGCAAGGACGAGTACGAGCGGCTCCGGGCCGATGCGATTGCGGCTGCCACCTAGTCGTGAACGGGCTCGGAGGATTGCATGACCCGCTATTGGAGGCTGCCATGACCAGATGTCGGAGCTGCCATGACCAGTTGTCGGAGGCTGCCATGATCAGTTGTCGGAGGCTCCATGATCAGTTGTCGGAGGCTGCCATGGTCAGTTGTCGGAGGCTGCCATGATCAGCGGTCGAACCCGGTTGATCGCCCACCTCGGTTATCCGACCGAGTCGTTCAAGGCGCCGATGATCTACAACCCCTGGTTCGAGCGCTGCGGTGTCGACGCGATCGTCGTTCCCGTCGGTGTCCAGGCGGCGGACTATCCGGGGGTGCTCGCCGCCCTGGCCCGGCTGACCAACCTGCGCGGCGCGCTGGTCACGATGCCGCACAAGGTGACAACGCTCGGGCTCGTGGCCGAGGCATCGCCGGCAGCGCGGATCGCCGGTGCCTGCAACGCGCTGCTGCTGCGCGACGACGGTTCCTGGCTCGGCGATCAATTCGATGGCGAGGGGTTCGTTCGCGGCGTGGTGCGCAAGGGCTTCACGGCCCGTGGCTGTCGCGCGCTCGTTTCCGGCTCCGGAGGCGTCGGATCGGCGATCGCGGCGTCGCTCGCCGGCGCTGGCGTCGCCGAAATGACGCTGTTCGACCGCGATGCGGCGATGGCCGACGCGTTGCGCGGTCGCTTGCTCGAGCACTATCCGAAGCTGGTGGTCCACACCGGCTCGGCCGATCCGGCCGGCCAGGACCTCGTCGTCAACGCCACCCCGCTCGGGATGCGCGACGATGATCCGCTGCCGTTCGACGTCACGCGGATCGCGCCCACGACGTTCGTCGGCGAGGTCGTGATGAAGAGCGAGATCACGCCGCTGCTGCGCGCCGCGCGCGACCGTGGCTGCCGGATCCAGGTCGGCACCGACATGCTGTTCGAGATGATCCCGGCCTACCTCGAATTCTTCGGAATGCCGGTGGCAACGGCCGACGAACTGCGCGCCGTTGCGCGGATCGAATACTGACGAGCGATCAGCGCTCGGGTGGGCGCAGTCGCAACTGATCGGGAAGCGGACCGGTCCGGCGCAGCACCGTCTCGCTCAGCCACAACGCCGACCGGCGTGCACGCTCCGACACGAACGGCAGCGGCAGCTGGACGTAGTCGTCGTTGAAGACCTCGAAGCTGTAGTCGCCGTCGTAGCCGAGCGCGTCGATCCGCGTGATGAACTCGATCAGCTGGGCGGTGTGGACGCCTTCGCCGGGAAAGACGCGAAACGTCCGGGCAGTGGCCATCCTTTCCTCGAACGTCCGCGTCTCCTGCCACATGAAGTCCGAAAGCTGGACCAGGAACAGCTTCGCCGGATCGATGTCGTCGATCGCGGCGAGCCCCGTGTTGGCCGCAAGAACGTGGAACGAGTCGAGGCCGACACCCAGATTCGGCCGATCGGCGCGCCGGACGACATCCCAGGCAGTGGTGAATTCGTTGACCGTCCGGCCCCAGGACAGCCCCTCGTAGGCGATGCGGATCCCATACGGAACGGCCAGCATCGCGAGCTTGCGCAGGTCGCGAGCGATGGCATCGAGATCCTGGCTGGCGTGTACCGATGTCGACGAGCAGACGAGCAGGATCCTGCAGCCAAGCGCGGCGCACATCTCCAGCATCATCCTCGCGACATCGACCTTGTACTGGTGCAGGTGACCGTCGAGCCCCTCGAAGTCGCGCAGGACCTGGAACCCGGTGCCACGCAGCCCGCTGCGGAGCACGGCGCGCACCGCCGCCTGCCAGCCGTCGGGATGGCCGACGAGGTCGTTCGCCTTCAGCATCACCTGGCTGAAGCCGGCCTGCTGCATCGCGTCCAGCTTGGCCTCGAGCGGACCGGCAAGCGTGATCGTGTCCATCCCGAAACCGCGGATGGCATGGCGCAGGCTGCGCGGCTGGATCATCGGCCTGGCGTGGCGGCGGGCGACCCGGGGCCGTCGCCTTCGCTGTGGACCAGTTCGAACGAGACGCCACCGAGGTAGGTCCGCGTGATCGCGCCGCGCTGCTCGGTATGGACCGCTGTAGTCTCGAGGAACTCCATCCCCAGCGCACGCAGCGCGCTCACGGCGGCCGTCACGTCGGCAACCCCGAGCCCGACCCGTCGCAACTGCTCGCCCATCGTACCGGCGTCGGGATGCGGCTCGATCAGCTGCCACAGGAACCGGCCGGCAGGGTCGACAGCAGGCGCCCGCAGCAGGGTCCCGGTCGGCAGGATCCCGAAGCGCTCCGAATCGGGGATCGCCTTCATCCCGAACAATTCATCGTAGAACGCGATCCAGTCGGCGGTCCGGCCCGGGCCGATGTACTGGACGATCCCGAAGAAGTGAATTCCCGCCACCGGCGGCGGATGGAGGTCGACTGACGGAATCGGAACGAAGTCGATGTCGTAGATCGAGAACTCGCGATAGCGATCGACGAGGTAGAGGCGTGTGCCGCCGGGGCCATGGATCGCCGGGATGTTCAACTCCATCGCCTCGGGATGGGTCGGTACTTCCCAGCCGCCGCGCTCGAGCAGATAGGCGTAGGCGGCGCGGGCATCGCGGACGCGAAAGGCGACGGCGGCGATGACCGGCGGCTCGTCGTCCCCGGCGCGCGCGCCGTTGCCGGAGACGTCGTGGGCATTGACGACGATGTTGATCCCGCCCTGTCGATAAAGCAGGATCTCGCGCGAGCGGTGGCGGGCGACCGGCCGGAAGCCGCAGGTCTCCAGGACCTGACCCAGCGCCTGCGGCCGCGACGTCGCGTATTCGACGAACTCGACGCCGTCGAGCGCGATCGGGTTGTCCTCGTCGCTGAACGCCGGTTGCAGCGGCTCGCGGGCCATCGCCTTGTCGGCGCGTCGATCGCTCATCAGGTCGGATCTCCTGGTGTCCTACGAAACCACTGTCTTCGGTCGCCGCCCGAGCGAAAAGTCGACGACGGCGGCCAGCCCCTCGCGCGCGATCTGATCGAAACACTCGTCGGTCCAGCATAGCGCGTGCGGCGTGACGATCACGTTGTCCATCGCCAGCAGGGGATTATCCGGCGCCACCGGTTCCTGCTCGAAGACATCGATCCCGGCTCCGGCAATGACGCCGTCACGCAATGCCGCGATCAGCGCCTTCTCGTCGGCAATCGGTCCGCGCGCCATGTTCACGAAGAACGCCGACCGCTTCATCAGCGCGAACCGCTCGGCGTTCATCAGATGATGGGTCGACTCGTTCAGCAGCACCGAGGCCACGACGAAGTCCGACTCGCGCAGCAGGCGCTCGAGTGGCACGAGCTCGGCGCCGAGATCGGCTACCGTCCGCGCATCGACGAACGGGTCGGCGGCCAGCATCCGCCAGCTGAACGGCCGGGCGAGCGCGAGGAATTCGCGGCCGATGCCGCCGGCGCCGATCACGCCGACCGTGCGCGTCGTCAGCCCGAGCCCCATGAAGCCGGTGCGTTCGTTCCACCGCCCGGCGCGCGTCAGCCGGTCCTTGGCGAACAACCGTCCCGCCAGCGCCAGGATCATCGTCAGCGCCGCAACCGCGACCGGTCGGCGGACCGCGGTCGGCGTGTTGGTGACGATCACCCCGTGTTCGGCCAGCGCCTTCACGTCGACCGAATCGTAGCCGACGCCGTGGCGCGCCACGATCCGCACGCGCCGGTCGGCCCGGCTGACGGCCGCGCGGTCGACGCGCGGCGAATTGACGTAGAGGCCGTCGTAGCGGGCAGCGATCTCGGGCGTGATCGCTGCGACCGACTCCGGCAGATATTCCCACTCGATCTCCGGATTGCCGGCCAGCACCTCGAGCGCGCCGGTGCCGAATGACGGCTCGCCGGCCGGCGTCAGCAGGTCGCGCGTCAATCCCAGGCGAAAGCTCATCGCACGGCTCCGGCGGCGCCGACCCTCGCCGGCGCGGTGGCGGCGACGCGCTCGACCAGTTGCTTGACCGCCGTGCCGAGGAGGCCGACGTCGGTACCGATCGCCAGCATCGTGTATCCCATCTCGCGGACGCGC
>JBEVJQ010000340.1:0-4957 GCA_040510055.1 Burkholderiaceae bacterium
TACTCGTTCCAGCGCCAGGCGTCGAATTCAGGATGCGACGATGCCCGCAGCGACACCAGATTGTCCTGGCCTAGCATCCGCAGCAGGAACCAGATCTGCTTCTGGCCACGGTAGTGGCCCCGCCATTCGCGTCGGACCCAACGGTCGGGAACGTCGTAACGCAACCAGTTGCGGGTGCGCCCGATGATCTTCACGTGCTCGGGCTTGAGCCCGACTTCCTCCTCGAGCTCACGATACATCGCCTGTTCCGGAGTCTCGCCGCGCTTGATGCCGCCTTGCGGGAACTGCCAGGAATGTTCGCGTATCCGTTTCCCCCAGAAGACCTCGTTGCGACGATTGACCAAGACGATGCCGACGTTGGGGCGATAGCCGTTCTTGTCGAGCATGGCTACGCTGCCTCGATACTCTAGAATTCGCCCGATTATACGGGGGCACCCCCCGGAAAACCTCCCTGGCGGTACCCGGATGAAGGCAACGGAATTTCACATCGGCACTTTGAAGGAAGCCCCGGCCGACGCCGAAGTGGCCAGCCACAGGCTGATGACAAGGGCGGGAATGATCCGCAAGCTTGCCGGCGGCATCTATACGTACCTGCCGATCGGGCTGCGCGTGATCCGCCGGGTCGAGGCGATCGTGCGCGAGGAAATGAACCGCGCCGGCGCCGTCGAGTTGCTGATGCCCGTGGTCCAGCCGGCCGAGTTGTGGATGGAATCGGGTCGCTGGGAGAAATTCGGGCCTGAACTGCTGCGCATCAAGGATCGCAACGAGCGCGACTTCATCATCCAGCCGACCTCCGAGGAGGTCATCACCGACTTCGCGCGCCAGGACCTGCGCAGCTACCGGCAGTTGCCGAAGAGTTTCTATCACATCCAGACCAAGTTCCGCGACGAGCGCCGGCCGCGGTTCGGCGTGATGCGCGGGCGCGAGTTCACGATGAAGGACGCGTACTCGTTCGATCGCGATCCGGCGGCCGCGCTCGAGAGCTACCGCAGGATGTACGACGCCTATGTGCGGATCATCGGCCGGATGGGCTTGCGGTGGCGTGCGGTCGCCGCCGATACCGGCGCGATCGGCGGATCGGCCAGCCACGAATTCCAGGTGATGGCCGATACCGGCGAGGATGCGATAGCCTTCAGCGCCGCGAGCGACTATGCGGCCAATGTCGAGCTGGCCGAGGCCGTGACGCTCTATCCGTCGCCCGGCCAGCGCGAACGGGCCGCCGCGAGCCAACCGCTGACCCTGACGCCGACTCCCGGCAAGGCCCGCTGTCCCGACGTGGCCGAACTGCTCGGCGTTGCGTTGGAAACCACGGTGAAGTCGCTAGTGTTGGCCACAGACGCGGCGCCTGGCGACGGCGTTGGCGGGGCGACTGGCGGCGGCGGGGCTGGCGGCGGCGGGCGCCGCGGCGCGGCGGGGGCGGCAGGGGCGGCAGGTGTGGGAGGGGCAGCAGCGGCCGCAGGGGCCGCTGGGACCGCGGGGGCAGCAGGAGCCGCTGGGGCGGCGGGCGCGGCAGGCGCGGCGGGTGATGCCGCGCCGACGATCTGGCTGCTCCTGGTCCGGGGCGACCATGACCTCAACGAGATCAAGGCCGGCAAGGTTCCCGGGCTGTCGGGCTTTCGGTTCGCCACCGAGGCCGAGATCGTCGACCACTTCGGCAGTCCGCCCGGCTACCTCGGACCGATCGGGCCCGCGAAGCCGGTACGGATCGTCGCCGACCGGACGGTGGCCGCGATGAACGATTTCGTCTGCGGCGCCAACCAGGTCGATCACCACTACACCGGCGTCAACTGGGGCCGCGACCTGCCCGAGCCGATCGTGGCCGACATCCGCAACGTCGTCTCCGGCGACCCGTCGCCCGACGGCATCGGTCGACTCGAGATCGCGCGCGGTATCGAAGTCGGCCACGTGTTCTATCTCGGCACCCGCTATTCGGAGTCGATGGGTGCCCTGTTCGTCGACGAGGACGGCAAGAGCAAGCCGCTCGAGATGGGCTGCTACGGGATCGGGATCACGCGGCTGCCGGCGGCAGCGATCGAGCAGAACCACGACGACAAGGGCATCGTCTGGCCGCGGCCGATCGCTCCATTCGAAGCCGTGGTCTGCCCGCTCGGCTGGTCGCGCTCGCCGGCGGTGCGTAGTGCCGCCCAAGGCCTCTACGACCAGCTGCTCGCCGCTGGCGTCGATGTCATCCTCGATGACCGCGACGAGCGCCCGGGCTCGATGTTCGCCGACTGGGAACTGATCGGCGTGCCGCTCCGGCTCACCGTCGGCGACCGCGGCCTCAAGGACGGCAAGGTCGAACTGACGGTGCGGCGCGGCCTGACGACGGACGCCGTGCCCCTGGCCGATGCCGCGCGGATCACGGGCGAACGATTGCAGGGGCTCTGACCCGCCGCCGCCGGTCGTGTCGCGGCGACGAGGGCGCGCACTGTCGGTCGCGACCTTCGCGCGGGTCGGGCGCCCGGCGGTCGCGATCGTCACGCGGGTCGGGCGCTCGGCGGTCGCGATCGTCGCGTGGGTCGGGCGCCCGGCGGTCGCGATCGTTACGCGGATCCTCGGACGCCCATTGGTTGTGATCGTCGCACTGGTCGCGCTGGTCGGGCGCCCGGCACCGGTCGCGGCCGGCGCCCAGCAATACGAGGACCTGTCCGCCGCTGTACGTTCGGCCCTGACCGCAGCCGCTGCCGATCCGGCCGTCGCCGAACCGATCTGGCAGTCGCGCGCCTATCGGATCGACTGGCTGGCGCAGATGAGTGCGAAGCTGCCGCGGCGCCACTTGCCTGAGTACCGGGAACGGGTCGAGTTCCTCACCCTGGTCCGCTACGAGGCCCAACGCGCCGGCCTGGAGCCCGAGCTGGTATTGGGCCTGATCCAGGTCGAGAGCGGGTTCCGTCGCCATGCGATCTCATCGGCCGGCGCCCTCGGCTACATGCAGGTGATGCCGTTCTGGACCCGACTGCTGAGCGACGGCGATCCACGGCAGCTGTTCGGCATGCGGACCAACATCCGCTACGGTTGCCTCATCCTGCGCCACTACCTCGATCGCGAGAACGGCGACCTGTTCCTCGCGCTCGGCCGCTACAACGGCAGCCGCGGCCGCGCCGAGTATCCGAACGCCGTGCTGGCGGCCTGGCAGCGCTGGCGCTTCCAGCCGACCAGCCCATTGCCCGCCCCCGGACCGTAGCCCACACTTCCACCCGGCTCCTCCACCGCAGAGACCGTCATGAACGAAACGCGCTCCGCCGCCGGCACCGGCCCGGTTTTTCGCGACTACGACCAGGCCGCACTCGACGCGCAATACAACAACCGCCTGAAAGTGCCGTCCTACGAAGACTATCTGCGCCGCTATCACGACGACAGCGTGGCGGTCCGACAGCGATGGAGCGATCACGCGCTGATCGACGTCGCCGTCGGTGACAGCGCGATCGAACGAATCGACGTCTTTCCACCGCTCGACGGGGCCCCGAGCCCGGCGCCGGTACTGGTGTTCATCCATGGCGGCTACTGGCTGATGCTCGACAAGTCCGAGTTCAGCTTCGTCGCCCGAGGCTTCGCCGCGCACGGCATCGCCACCGTCGTCATCAACTACGGGTTGATCCCGTCGGTGCAGATGGCGGAGATCGTCCGCCAGTGCCGCCAGGCCGTAGCCTGGACAGTCGCCAATGCCGCGTCATTCGGTGGCGACCCGGCGCGTGTCGCCGTGGCCGGCCACTCCGCCGGCGGCCATTTGACGGCAATGGTCGGTTCCGACGCGTGGCAGCCCGACCGACCGCTGGTCGCCGGCTACGCCATCAGCGGGCTCCATGACCTCGTGCCGATCAGCCGTTGCTATCTGCAGCAGTCGTTGAACCTCGAACCTGACGAGGTCAGCCGGTTCTCGCCGGTCCGACTCGGGCCGCCGCGAGCGGGGCACTGGCTGGCCCTCGTCGGTGGCCTCGAGGGCCCGGAATACCTGCGCCAGAGCGTCGATCTCGTCGCTGCGTGGCAGTCGGCAGGCGAGCGGACGGTAGCGCTGCAGGTCGCCAGCAATCACGACCATTTCTCGATCGTCATGGCGCTGAGCGACCCCGTCGACCCGCTCACGCGGATGATCGCCGGCGACCTGCTGCAGCGAGTGGTGCGATGAGTGCGACCGGTCGGCAGCGGCACGTTGTGCCAGCCCGGGGATCGAGCCGCGAACGCCGCGCCGAATCCGGCCGCGGCGGAGGCTGACTGATGGCGCAACCGGCAACCATCTGCAAGGCCGAACTGGCCGTGGCCGATGTCGATCGCCACTATTACCAGAGCCATTCGCTGGTGCTGGCGCGCCACCCCTCCGAGACCGAGGAGCGGATGATGCTGCGGTTACTGGCATTCGCCTGGCATGCCGGTCCCGACCTCGCCTTCGGCCGCGGCCTGTCGACCGACGACGAGCCCGACCTCTGGCAGCGCGATGCCACTGGCGTCATCGAACACTGGATCGACGTCGGCTGGCCCGACGACAAGCGCCTGCGCCGGGCCGCGGGGCGGGCGCGGTCGGTGACCGTGTTCACCTACGGCGGCAGCCGGGCCGCTGCCTGGTGGAAGCGGATCGCCGCGGTTGTCGCCCGAACGCGCAGCGTATCGGTCTGGCTCGTCGAAGCGGACCAGAGCTCGGCACTGGCGGCGTTGGCCGGCCGGAACATGACGCTCGAAGCGACGTTGACCGGGGGAACCGTCTGGCTCGGAAACGGCGAACGGGCGGTCGAACTGCAGCCGCGACGGCTCGACAGCGAGGATGGGGCGTAGCGGAGGCGGCGAGATGCAGGGAGACGCCCGAGAGGTAGGAAGCCCCGAAGGGTAGGGAGATACGGAGCGCCGAGGCGTGGGACGCGCCGAAGCGCGGCGAGCGCCGAGGCATAGGAAGCGCCGACGCTCCCGGAGCGCCCCCTTTGCTACGCGTCGTGCTGGAAACGGTATTCCTGCGTCAGTCCACCGA
>JBEVJQ010000341.1:0-12654 GCA_040510055.1 Burkholderiaceae bacterium
GAGCATTTTCGATTCGATCAGCCCGAAAGCCTCGGCAACGTTCTCGGGCAGCTTGCGCTTCATCGCTTCCTGCGCTGCGGCGTCGTCGGCCCAGCGGTAGCCGCGCGGACCGTGGGCGTGGGCGACGTGCACCGTCGAGCACAGGTAGCTGTTGAAGGCCTGCACCTGGCCGAGCGCGAACGGATCGTCAAATGGCGCGAGCCGGGCCTGGGGGTGCGTCTGAGCGATGTAGGCGAGGATTGCCGGTGATTCGGTAAGGATGCCGCGGTCGGTGACCAGGGCCGGGACGCGCCCCTTGGGATTGATCGCCAGGTACGCCGGCTGAGTCTGCTCGCCGGCCTTGAAGTCGACCCTGATCGCCTCGTAGTCGGCGCCGGCCTCCTCGAGTGCGAGGTGCGAGGCGAGTGCGCAACTGCCCGGGGAATAGTAGAGCTTCAAATCGGTCTCCTCAGACCCTGGCCCGATCGTCGCGGCGGGCCAGTCGGCCCAGCAGGTGTTCGACTTCAGCACGGGTGGTCGCGTTGAATGCCGGTGCCGGCTTGCGCAGCGCTGCCGAACCGAGCAGCCCGCGGCGCATCAGCAGGTACTTGCGGACGGCAAGCCCGACACCCGGCTGCTGTTCGTAGCGCAGCAGCGGCAGGTGGGCGTCGAACAGGTCGTGGGCAGCCTCGCGCTTGCCGGCCTGCGACAGCTTCACCAGGTCGATCAGCATGTCGGGGAACGCGTATCCGGTGTTCGCACCGTCGGCCCCGCGCTCCATCTCGTAGTCGAGGAACAGCCCGTTGTTGCCGCACAGGATCGGCAGCCGGCGCATCGAGCCGTCGCGCTCGAACCCGCGCAGCGCGCTGATCTTGTCTAGGCCCGGCCAGTCCTCGTGCTTCAGCATCACGCACGACGGCAGCGTCTCGACGATCCGGCGGATGACGCCGGGCGTCATCTGGACGAGGAAGGTCAACGGATAGTCCTGGAGCACGAACGGGATGTCGGCACCGATCGCCTCGACGGCCTGTGTGTAGTAGCCGACGATCTGCTCGTCGGTTCGCAGCGTATTGGGCGGGGCGATCATCACGCCGGCTGCGCCGTGCTCCATCGACTCGCGCGCCAGCGCCCGCATTGCGGCAAAGCCCGGGGCAGAGACGCCGACGATGATCGGAAGGGTCGGTGCGCGCCGGACCATCCGGATCACGACCTCGATGCCTTCGCCATGATCGAGCTTGGCCGCCTCGCCGAGCTGGCCGAGAACGGTGATCCCGGTCGCGCCGATCTTCACGTAGAAGTCCGTCAGCCGGTCGATCGAGTCGACGTCGATCCGGCCGTCGTCATGGAACGGCGTCGGCGCGATCGGGTAGACACCGTTGAGGGTTGCGGGCAGTTTCATCAGTCTCTCCTTCAGTCAGCTGCCGCGCGCGTCCTTTGGTCAGCGGCCGCGTGCGCCGTGACGCCGATCGGCTGGCGACGTACGCCTGTCGACGCCTCCCAAATCGCGCGTCAGGCCGGGTGCGTCATTCCCGCCTCTTCGCCGACCACGACCGGCGATGGCATCCGGCGCAGCGCATCGAAGTCCTTCGGCAGGCCCGCTCGCCAGAGCGTGCCATGGACGGGTTCGCCCTCGATCCACGAGGCCACCGTCTGGCGCAACTCGAGCAACGCGGCGATATCGATACCGGTTTCGATGCCGCCGGCGGCGAGCATGTAGGCGAGATCTTCGGTCGCCGCATTGCCGCTTGCACCGGGGGCGTGCGGGCAGCCGCCGATGCCGGCGAGCGACGCATCGAAGCGGTTGACGCCGAACTGCAATGCGGCGTAGACGTTGGCCAGCGCGAGCCCGCGCGTGTCATGGAAGTGACCGGCGCAGAGCCGGTCGCCGGCCACGCCGCGTGCGGCTTCGAACATCACTGCCACCGAATGCGGATCGGCATAACCGACCGTGTCGGCCAGGCTCACGCGGTCGGCGCCGGCATCGAGGGATGCCTGCAGCAGCCGCAGGACCTCGGCGCGGTCGACCTTGCCCTGGATCGTGCAGCCGAAGGCGGTGCTGATGCCGACCTCGATCAGCGTGCGGCTACCGGCGGCGTCGCGCGCGGCGCAGATCCGTCCGACTTCGACCAGCGCCTCGTCCGGTGTCTTGCGCAGGTTCGCGAGGCTGTGCGCATGGCTTGCCGACAGCGGCAGGAGCATCAGATCGGCGTGTCCGGCGATCGCCCGCTCGGCGCCCTTGAGGTTCGGAACCAGCACCGAGGCGAAGAGGCCGGGAAGGTTCTTCGCATAGTCGAGCACCTCGGCGGTGTCGGCCAACTGCGGCATCAGCTTCGGCGGCACGAACGAGCCGACCTCGATCTCGCGCTGGCCGGCCGCGTGCGCACGGCGCAACCACTCGCGCTTGCGTTCGGTAGAGATGACGGTGGCAATGCTCTGCAGTCCGTCGCGCAGGCCCACTTCGCGGATGATCGCGGTTCGTGGAATTGGTGTCATGGTTGACCTCCCGTGACGTCGTCGCGCGATCGTAACGCGATCGTCAGCAGGTGTCGTCGTCCTTCGTCACCTCGGGGCGCGCGACGGCAAGCGAACCAGCAACGCCTGGGCGATGGCGCCGCAGACCGCCCAGGCGAGCATCAGCACCGCCAGGTTTATCGGACCTTCGAGCGAGACCAGGCCGACGACGAAGCCGCCCAGCGCCCCGACCACCTGCTGCATCAGCCCCGCCACCGCGGCGGCTGACCCGGCGAGGGCCGGTACCAGTCCGACCGTGCCGGCGAGCGTGGGCGGCAACAGCAACCCGTGGCCGACGCCCACCAGCAGCATCGGCAAGGCCAGCGCCAGTGCGGTGTGCACGCCGCCCATCCCCAGTCCGAGGACGGCCATCAGGCCCGCCAGCGTGCATCCGTGGCCGATGGTCATCAGCAGCCGGTCGCCGCGGCCAGCCCGAAGCAGCCGGGCGGTGAGCACGTTGCCGAACACGTAGGCCACCGGCGGGGTCATCACATAGAGACCGACGAGTTCGGGCGTGACGCCGTAGCCGGCGAGCACGATCGGCGCACCTCCGAGAAAGGTATAGAACGTCGCGGAGGCCATCGCCAGGATCGCCACGTGGAGGACGTAGGCGCGATGCCGCGCCAGGCGCAGGTAGCCGGCCACCAAACCGCTGTTTGCGGCCAGCGCCGTCGCCGCGCTGGCGCGCCGGTCGGGCAGCCCGCGCCAGGAGATGACGAACAGCGCGATCGCCAGCAATCCGATCAGGACGAAATTGGCCTGCCATCCCAGTCGCACGTGCAGTTGTCCACCGACCAGCATGGCCAATGGCGGACACAGGCCCATCGTCATTCCGACGAAGGCCATGACCCGGGTCCGCTCGGCGCCGACGAACAGGTCCTGGACCAATGCCCGGCCGATGACCATGCCGGCCGCGCAGCCCGCACCCTGAAGCGCGCGTGCGGCGACCAGTACCGGCAGGTTCGGTGCCAGCGCGGCGAGAAACGAGGCGACCGCCGCGAGCGCGATGCCGACGAGCAGCACCGGCTTTCGCCCCACCCGGTCCGACACGGCGCCGTAGACCAGCTGCATCACGCCGTAGGTGGCGACGTAGCCGCCGAACGTGGCCTGCACCAGCGCCTGGCTCGCGCCGAACTCGGCCGACCACGACGACATCGACGGCAGGCAGATGGTCATCGCCAGCAGGCCGAGGGCCAACTGGCCGATGACGTTGGCGACCAGACGAGCGTCGGTTTCGGTGGCGGGCGGCGATGGGCTTTCCATTGGCGAGCGATTGTCGCTCCGCCGTCGCTGCCCCCCGAAAAAGGGCTCAGCTGACGATGCCCATGTGCCAGGGGACGAACTCGTGATCGCCCAGCCCCAGCTGCTCGCTCTTCGTCGGCTCGCCCGAAGCCGCGCGCAGGATGTGCGCGAAGATCCGCTCGCCCATCTGTTCGATCGTCAGCGTGCCGTCGATCACCAGCCCGCAATTGATGTCCATGTCGTCCTCGAGCCGCGTGAACATCGGCGTGTTGGTCGCGAGCTTGATCGTCGGCGATGGCTTGGAACCGAACATCGAGCCACGGCCGGTGGTGAAGCAGATCAGGTTGGCACCGCTGGCGATCTGGCCTGTCGAGGCGACCGGGTCGTAGCCCGGGGAGTCCATGAACACGAAGCCGGCGCGGTCGATCGGCTCGGCATACTCATAGACCGCCTGCAGCGGCGTCGTGCCGCCCTTCATTGCCGAGCCGAGCGATTTCTCGAAGATGTTCGCGAGCCCGCCGGCCTGGTTGCCGGGGCCGACCACGCCGTTGAACTGGCCGTTGTGGCCGCGGGTGTAGGCCTCCCACCAGGCCAGCCGGTCGAGCAGCTTCTGGCCGACCTCGGGCGTCACCGCGCGCCGCGTCAACAGGTACTCGACGCCATGGATCTCGGGGGTTTCGGACAGGATCGCCGTGCCGCCGTGCCGAACCAGGATGTCCATCGCCGAGCCCAGCGCGGGATTGGCCGAGATCCCCGAGAATCCGTCGGAGCCACCGCACTCGAGGCCGACCTTCAGGTGCGCGGCACTGACCGGCTGGCGGCGGACATCGTTGGCGGCCGGCAGCATCGACTCGATCGCTGCGATGCCGGCGGCGATGGTCGCGCGCGTGCCGCCCGTGTCCTGCATCACCAGCGTGCGCAGTTTGTCGCCCGGTTCGAGACCTTGCGATTCGACCAGGCCGGAGACCTGGTTGCGCTCGCAACCGAGGCCCACGATCAGCACCGCGGCCAGGTTCGGGTGCCGTGCATAGCCGGCCAGCGTACGGCGCAGCACGTCGAAGTGCTCGCTCGGCGACGACATCCCGCAGCCGCTGGTCTGGGCGAACGCGACCACGCCGTCGACGTTCGGGTACGCGGCCAGCCGCTCCGGTGTGAAGTGCGCCGCGATGTGCTTGATGACCGTGGCCGAGCAGTTGACCGAAGACAGGATGCCGATGAAATTGCGGGTCGCCACGCGGCCGTCGGGCCGGACGATTCCCATGAACGTCGCCCGCTCGGCCTCGGCAACGTAGTCGACCGGGCGGACGTCCTGACAGAAGGCCGGGTCGCGGTCGAAGTCGACCAGCGTCAGGTTGTGCGAATGGACGTGCTCGCCTGGTTCGATCTCGCGCGCCGCGACGCCGATCACGGCGTCGTATTTGCGGACCGCTTCGCCGGCGGCGATACGACGGGCGGCGATCTTGTGGCCTGCCGGCACCTGGGCCCGGATCCGGATGCCGAGTTCCGGAAGCGGCTGACCGAGCGCAAGCGGGTGGCGGGCGATCAGGATGTTGTCGTTCGGATGGAGCCGGATCAGCGCCGCGGACCGGGTCTGCTCGGCGCTCGCTGCTGCATCGGGGGTCAGGCGTGTTTCGGTGGCCGTGGTCATTGTCATGCGTTCGCCATAGTGGTTGCAGCGGTCATCGAGGCGGCCGACGAGTTGCCGGAGAGATCTTCGGGTCGCCGGAGAGATCGTCGGGTCGCCGGAGAGATCGTCGGGTCGCCGGAGAGATCGTCGGGTCGCCGGAGGGGTCGACGGGACAGGTCGCCGTTGCTGGAGGTGTAGGTACGCCGATCAGCCCTTGGCCATCAGTTCCTTCAGTTGCAGCCGCTGGATCAGACCGGTCTCCTTGCGGTAAACGGCCTCGGCATACTGCCGGTACTCGCCGCCGTCAAGGTACATCACCGGGGCATCGATCTGGCGGCAGGCGGCAACGAATTCGCTGCTTGCCGAGGCGACCTTGAACGCCTCACGCAGCCGCTTCTCGACGGCCGGGTCGAGCCCTTTCGGCGCGCCGACGCCATTCGGTGCATCGACGACGACGTCGAAACCCTGTTCGCGCAGCGTGGCGACCTGCGGGAATTCCAGCGTCCGCGATTCGCCCCAGGTAGCCAGCAACCGGAGCTTCCCCGACTTGACGTGCGGCGCCCACGAGCTCGAATCGGCGAGCGCGTCGACCTGGCCGCCGAGCAGGTCGACGAGGGCCGGCGAACCACCCTTGTACGGGATGTGGTTCAGCTTGATGCCGGCGACCAGCGCGAACTCCTCCATCCCGACATGGGTCGCGCCGCCGATGCCGGCACTGGCGTAATTGATCTTGCCGGGACGCGCCTTGGCATCGGCGACGAAATCCTTCAGCGTCTTCCACGGCGCGTCGTCGCGAACCGCGACACCGAACGTCTGGCCCGACGTCCGCGCAAGATAAGTCAGGTCATTCATCGGGTCGACCTGGACCATGCCGAGCTGCGAGAACCGCGTGACCGAAATCGGGATCTGGCCGATGGTGTAGCCGTCGGGTCGTGCGCTCGCCATCGAGCGCAGGCCGAGCATCCCCGAGGCGCCGGCGCGGTTTTCGACCACGATGTTCTGGCCAAGGTCCTTCGAGGCGGCCGTACAGAGCGCGCGCATGGTGGCATCGGCGGTGCCTCCTGCCGGCCACGGACAGACGAAGGTGATGACGCGCTCCGGGTAGCCGGCGGCGAAGGCACGCGGCACGGCGAGTGGCAGCGCGGCCAGACCGGCGCTGCCGAGGATGAAATGTCGGCGAGTGGCTCGCAAGGCGTGTCTCCTGATCTTGTCGATGTTCTGGGGGCGAAGCGGTATTCTGCCGAATTAAGTCATGCCGAAACAGTGAAAGTGTCGACTGTCTTCATGTCGATCAGGTTATGAATGCTGCTCGCGGACATGCGGACATGCCGGACATGCAGGAGAAGGAGAAGCCGGTGACCGACATCGACCGTGTCCTGCGATCGAATCTCAAATTGCGCCACCTGCAGCTTCTGGTGGCGCTCGACCAGTTCCGGCACCTGGGGCGGGCGTCCGAATTCCTGTCGCTGACGCAGCCCGCGGTTTCGAAGTCGCTGGCCGAGATCGAGCGGATGTTCGGCCTCGAGCTGTTCATCCGCTCGACTCGGGGTACCGAGCCGACCGCGTACGGGACGACCGTGGTGCGGTTCGCGCGGTCGGTGCTTGCCGACTACGCGCGGACCCGGGACGAGATCGCCGCGGTGGCGAGCGGCGCCGCCGGTCGCGTCAATGTCGGCGCGATGGTCGTCGCGACGCCAGGCCTGTTGTCGGCGGCGGTCGCGCTGTTGAAGTCGCAGTCGGCGCTGACCACGGTGTCGATCGAGGAGGGTGATCTGACCCGGCTGCTGCCACGGTTGCGGATCGGCGAACTCGACCTGTTCGTCGGGCGACTCGAACCGGGCTACGCGGCGCCGGACCTCGCGACCGAGGCGCTATACGACGAGCCGATGCAGGTCGTGGTACGGCCCGACCATCCGCTGGCCACGAAGCGCAACCTGCGCTGGTCCAACTTGGCCGTCCACCCGTGGGTGATGCCGCCGGCCTGGGCCTCGTCGCGGGTCAAGCTCAACCAGATGTTCTATCGCAACCGGCTCGATCCACCGGTCGATCTGATCGAATCGGCCTCGTTCCTGATGACGCTCACGTTCCTGCGCGAACGGGCCGCGCTTGCGATCGTGGCGCGATCGGTAGCGAGCTATCTCGCCCGCGAGCGGCTCGCGGTGGCGCTGGCCATCGGGATGCCCCTCGACCTGCCGCCCGTGGGCATCATCACGCTGCGCCAGCGCCGGCCGACACCGGCCGCCGAGGCCTTGATCGGGTGCCTACGGCGCGTCGCCGGGGAGGCCCGGCGGTTCCCGCGCTCGAAACGCCAGGCGCGCTGATCTTTCCGGACGAAGTCAAAGAGAAGCGCGCGATCTTCCGCGACGAAGCCGACGAGAATCAGCGCGCTGATCCTGCGGACCGACCGCTACTCGGGCTTCATGCCGGCGGCCTTGACGACCTTGCCGAAGCGAGCGATCTCGTCGATCACGAATGCGCTGAATTCGGCCGGCGTGCTGCCGACGGGCACGATGCCTTCGGTGGCGAAGCGCTCCTTCATCTCCGGCGAGTCGAGCGATTCGCGGGCGGCGGAGGCGATCTCGTCGACCTGCCGCCGGTCCATGCCAGCCGGTCCGAACAATCCGTACCACGAGTTCCACGAATAACCCGGGATCGTCTCGGCGATTGCCGGCACGTCGGGAAAGGCCGCGAGCCGGCTGGCGCTGGTCACACCAAGCGCCTTCAGCTTGCCCGCCTTGACCAGTGCCTGCCCCGAGGCGATCCCGGCGAACGTCAGGTCGATCTGGCCCGCCATGACGTCGGTCATCGCCGGTCCCGTTCCCTTGTACGGTACGCTGACGATGTCGAGCCCGGCGTCGAGCTTCAGCATCTCGCCGCCGATGTGGTTGGCGCTGCCTAACCCGGCGATCGCGATGTTCAGCTTTCCGGGTTGCGACTTCGCCAGCGCGATCAGCTCGCGGACATCGTTGACCTTCAGCGTCGGACCGGCGACGAGGAAGGCCGGAATCCGCGCGACCTGGCTGAGCGCCGTGAAGTCCTTGACCGGGTCGAAGGGCAGCTTTGGATAGAGTGTCGCGTTGATCGCGTGACTGGTGTAGCTCAGCAGCAGCGTATTGCCGTCCGGCGCGGACGTTGCGCAGGCCTGGGCGGCGATATTGCCCGCGGCGCCCGGCCGGTTCTCGACGACGACCTGGCGGCCGAGTCTCCGGCTCAGTTCCTGCGCCAGCGCCCGGGCGACGATATCGGTTCCGCCGCCAGGCGTCGCACCGACCAGCAGCCGCACCGGCGTCCCCGGCTGCGCTCGGGCGACGCGCCAGCCGCCCGCTGCGGCTGCCGACGCGGCGGCAACGGCGGTCAAAAAGGTTCTTCGCTGCGCAGCGGTCTTCATTGCATCCTCGTTCGTTGGGTTCGTCCGGCAGTTTCGGCCGTCAGCCTTCGTAGCGCCTGCCGCGCTCGACCAGTTCCGGCGTACCGATGAGCGCGTTGAGGCCGTCGAAATCGAGCATCTGGTCGCGCATCGGCGCCGTCGTGCCGTGCTGCTTCAGGCTCGCGAAGTAGCGACTCAACTGGGCGGCGACGAAGCGTGCAGTCCCGCCGGGGAAAATGACGATGCGAAAGCCGCGCGCGCCAAGTTCGCCGGCGTCCTGGATCGGCGTCTTGCCGCCTTCGACCATGTTGGCCAGGAGCGGTATCCCGGCGAACAGCCTGCAGACCCGGTCCATGTCGGCCGGTGTACGCAGGGCCTCGACGAACAACGCGTCGACACCGCATTCGCGATAGGCGTCGGCTCGCTCGATGGCTGCATCGAGCCCCTCGACGGCAACAGCGTCGGTCCGCGCGAGGATCAGCGTCTCGTCGGAGTGGCGGGCATCGAGCGCGGCCTTGAGCTTGCCGCACATCTCGCGCGTCGACACCAGCGACTTGCCTTCGAGGTGTCCGCAGCGCTTCGGAAAGGTCTGGTCCTCGAGCTGGATCATCGCCGCGCCGGCGCGTTCGAACGCGCGGACGGTACGCTGCGTGTTCAGCGCGTTGCCATAGCCGGTATCACCGTCGACGATCAGTGGCAGCCGGACGCGATCGGTGATTCGCATCAGGACATCGGCGGTCTCGGTCGCCGTGGTCAGGCCGATGTCGGACCGACCGAGTTGGGTGTAGGCGACGGCGCCGCCCGACAGGTAGAGCGCCTCGAACCCGGCCTGCTCTGCGATCAGGGCCGTCAGCGGGTCGAAGACGCCGGGCGCGAGGACCGGGTCGGTGCTCTGCAGCCGTGCGCGAAGCGATTGACGGGTGGGGCGTTCGCTCATCAAGTTCTCCTCTCGATCGTCGACCTCCTGCGCCGGCGTTCGACCTTCATCGTGGTCGCGGCGGCTCAGGAGGGAGCTTTCAGGCGTTGCAGCGGTCTGGGGTGCGCTCGGTCAGGGGACGCTAGGTCAGGGGGCGCAGGTCAGGGGGCGCAGGTCAGGGGTGGAGCGGCCGCGGTTGGGCCAGGCGGCCGCGCAAGTCGCGACGAATCAAGTCGTCGCGCTGGTCCTCTCCTGATAGCTCGTCGTGATCGGCGTCTTCAGCTTCATCCCCAGCGCCACGGCCTGGCGGCGCTCGTAGTCGAGGAATTCGGGCGTGATCGCGCTGCCGCGGACGCCGCCGCGGACCGAGCCGGCGCGCACGTCGCCATAGTATTCCTCCCACTCCGGCGGCAGCGGTTGTGACGCCGGCACGCAGAGCCACAGGCGGAACAGGTGGCGCTTGTTGTCGGCCTCGGTGAAATCCTCGAAAGGCGTCCGCGAGTGCAACGTGACGTAGCTGTTCAGCAGTTGCATATCCCCCTGGTCGAGGGTCATCGAATAGCAGAACTCGTCGCTCGCCATCAGCTCGTCGAGCAGGTCGAGCGCTTCGACCTGCTGGGGCGTGAGCCGCGGCGTCTCCGGGAAATCGACCTGCGCGGCGGTCGTGTTCTTGCGATTGGCGCGCGCCGCGAAATGGACCGGGTCATTGCCGATGATCGGGCAGCGGTAGACCGGTGGCAGCGACGGGTCCTGCTGGCCCTGGTAGCTGTGGTACCAGATGTTCTCCTGCAGCAGCGCGAGCAGATCCGGGCGGCGCCGGGCAATCTCGTCACGGATCGCGATCGAGCTGACGACCTTGCTGGTGCCGCCCGAGCGCGCCGTCCGCCGGCACAGCAGGCCGACGATGTCGCACGAATCCATGTGGAAATCTAGGCCGGCGTTGGTGTTGTAGCCGCGACCGCCCTTGACCTTGTAGCTGCCGCCTTCATCACGGACATCGTTCATGATCTGGCTGGCGCGGTTCTGCGTCCGGCCGATGCCCACGTGCAGCCCCATTCCCCAAAAGGCGAGCCGGGCTTCGGCCTCGGTCCAGCGATCGACCGGGAAACCCTTGACGAGCCGCATCCCCCAGCGGTCCAGGGTCGCGGCGAAGGCCCGCTCGAGCGCGGCAAGCGAGACCGGCGGCAAAGGAAAGTCTTCGCGCGTCATCTCGAGCAGGGGCTTGCCGACCTTCAAGGCATGGGCGAGGGCGGTGTCGAAGCCGGCGATCTCCTCGGCGCTCAAGTATTGGATCCAGGACGAAACGCTGGCGACTTCGTCTGCTTTCCACGCCTTGGGGCCGAAGGGCTGGGTCATCTCGGTGTCTCCGCTCGTTGGGTTTCCGACAGTCTAGGCGCATTGCTTAAGACAAAATAGCGCAATTACTTGACCAATTAGTTAAGAAAAACTGATGATCGGGAAATACGGTCACCCCGGTCGACGAGGGCCCGGATCATGCTCGGAGGAGCAGTCATGAAGCTCGCCGCCTTCGCCACGCTCGATGCCGTGCTCCGTGGGGGGACACTGGCCGCTGCGGCGGTCGAGATGAACCTGACGCCCAGTGCCGTGAGCATGCAAATGAAGCAGCTCGAGATCTACCTCGGCCAGCCGCTGTTCGACCGGTCGGGCCTTCAGGTGCGCCCGAACACGCTCGCGCACGACGTGGCGGCGGCGATGCGCGAGGGGCTCCAGCGGCTCGAGGCCTTGCGCCGGCGCCCGTCGACGCGGGTCGAGGGCACGATCCGGCTCGGCCTCATCGATGCCCTGCTACCAGTACTGCTTCCGGGCACGATGCGCTTGCTACGGGAGCGCTATCCGGCGCTGGCGGTTCGGCCGCTTCGCGGACGCAGCGCCGCACTGACCGATGCCGTCAAGGCGAACGAGATCGACGCCGCGGTTGTCGCCGAGCCGCCGGGCGGCGGTTCGGTTCGACTGCGCTGGCAACCGTTGCTGCGGCGCGAACTCGTGCTCGTCGCACCTCCGGATACCACCGAGTCGGCTCCGGCGGCGCTGTTCCGCCAGCACGACTGGATTCGCTACGACCGCCAGACCATCAGCGGGATGCTGGCCGCCCGGTACGTGACCGAGCGCTTCGATCAGCGCCGGGCCACGCTCGAGATGGACAGCGTCCCGGCGATCATGGCGATGGTCAGTGCCGGGCTGGGGATCTCGGTCGTGCAGCTGTCGGACCCGTCCGTCACCGTGACCTACCCGGTGCGGGTCGTACGCCTCGGCCGGGGTGCACCCGTGCTCCAGTTGTCGCTGATCACGAGAAAGGGCGACGACGACAGCCGGCCGATGCAGGTGCTGAAGGAAGCGATGGATTCGGTCCTGGCCGAGGCCGCCAAGCGACGCGACGCCGCTTCGCGCTGAGCCCGCTCCGGCTTTCGTTCAGCGGACCGGCTTTCGTTGAGCGGACCGGCTTTCGTTCAGGCGCCTGGCTTCGTTCCAGCGGCCCGGCTTTCGTTCAGGCGCCTGGCTTTCGTTCAGGCGCCCGGCTTTCGTTCAGGCGCCCTGGCGACGGGCCTCGGTACGAAGCGTCTCCATCAACGCGCCTGAGTTCCACGAGTCCCAGCCTTCGACAATCCGTCCGTCGACGATCTTGTGCCACGTCATCCCGCGAAGGTCGACCCGCGTCTGAGTCGGTGGGATGTCCAGACCGTTGCCGCTGTGCGTGCCGGTCAGGCGCCAGCGCACGACGACGTTATCGCCCTCGGCGACGGTGTCTTCGACTTCCAGCCGCAGGTCCGGCATGGCCGAAAGGAATGTGGCGCGGACCACCTTGAAGCGCTCCGCCGGGCAGTTCTCGTCTCCTTCCATGTGTCCGATGCTGCCCGGAGCGAGCAACTCGTCGACGGTGCCTTCCATGCGCTGGTTCCAGACCTCGTCGAACCAGCGTAGCGCGAGGGCGCGGTTGGCCTCCGTCATGTTCACTCCTCCGGTCAGGAACGCGCGTTGCGCAACCGCACCGCC
>JBEVJQ010000342.1:0-7211 GCA_040510055.1 Burkholderiaceae bacterium
CCAGGCCGGCAACGGTTTCGACGAAGCGCATCCCCAGCCATGGCAGCGCAGCGAGTGGCAGCAAGGCGAGCAGCAACACGACCCGCAGTCCGGGACGGCGACGCGATCTTGGCGCGGCCATCGCTAGTGCCGCTCGCGAAAGCGATAGCCGAGTCCGTGGACGGTATCGATTGCATCGAACGACGGGTCGATCGCCTCGAACTTGCGACGCAGGCGTTTGACGTAAGAGGTGACGGTGTGGTCGTCGACGACGAGATTGGCCTCGCGCATCAGCTGATCGCGATCTCGGACATGGCCGGGATGACGTGCGAGGGCGTGCAACATCCAGAACTCGGTGACCGTGAGCGCCACCGGCTGACCGCGCCACCAGACCTCGAAACGATGGGCATCGAGGACCAGCGCGCCGCGCTCGAGCAGATCGTCGTCGGATGCGCCGCTGGCGGCTCCGACCGCGCTCGCCGGCGTCGGCCCGCGAAGCCCCGATGCTCCGCCCGCACGGCCGTCCGGCCTGCCGGCCGTTGCCAGGTCGGCACGACGAAACAGCGCGGTCACTCGGGCCAGCAGATGCGGCAGGCTCACGTTCTTGGTCACATAGTCGTCGGCGCCGAGGCGCAGCCCCGACACCTGGTCGATCTCCGAATCGCGGGCCGACAGGATCAGGATCGGCAGCGCCGTGGCTCGGTCACGAAGCCAGCGGCAGAGCGCGAACCCGCCCTCGGGCTCGTCGCCGAGACTGACGTCGATGATCGCCAGGTCCGGCAGCCGGGACTCGAACGCTGCCTGGGCGGCCGGCCGGTCGGAATGGATCGCGACCTCCCAGCCGTTGCGGACGAGGGCGTCACGCAGATTCAGGGCGATCGCCGGCTCGTCCTCGACCACCGCGACGCGGCGTGACGCCGGTCTGGGCGGGCGCGTCTCGGTGGCGCCCGCGTTGCCGTCGCCGGGGCGCGATGGCTTGCTCGTTGCCATGAGCGCAACTGTAGCTTACGGGCCGGTACCCCTCCTGCGAACCTCAGCCGTCCTCCGGAGGTCGACCCGCCCGCGCCCGCTGTCATCGAATTGCCCCAAACGATCACCGCCGTGCCCCATCGGCGCCCCGGCAGCGTCCCGACCGCGACCGTCCAATGTAGCAACCACCGGCAGCCGACGCGGCGTCCGGGCGATTCGCATCGGAGGATGCCTTGCCAGTTCCACTACAGCCTTTCTTCGACCACCGTCACGACAGCGCCTCCGCTGCCGGCGGTGACGAACGCTTCGGTCCGGTATCGGCAGAGGCGGTAGCACCGCCCGCTTCGCCCGACGATGGCGCCGTGGTAGATGGCGCCGTCGTATCGACGCGCGGCTGGATTGCGTTGGCCGCGGAGATCGTGTTCGGATCGATCGGCATCGCGCTCGGCCTCGGGCTGGTGATGGTCCTGCTCGCGATGGTCGCCCAGCCGGCCCGGGCAGCCGCTGTCGAGGCCACGCGGCCGGCCGCTGCCGCTCCGAAGGGCGCCGAGTCTGCCGCACCGGCGGGCCGGGCCGCCGCTCCGCTCGCCCACGGCGGCGCGATCGCGCGCATCGAAACAGATCGGGCCGCCGGCCTGATCCTCCATGCCGGCAACGGGCCAATCGCTGCGCCGCTGGTTGCCAGTGACGCGCGGATCACCGTCACCGGACCGGTGCTGCGGGCCCACGTCATCCAGCGCTTCGTCAACCCGCGCGGGCTCGGCCTCGCCACCGCGACCAGCACCGCCGGTCCGCGCACCGAGGCGACGGACGACCCGTTCATCGAGGCGACCTACCTGTTTCCGCTCGGCGACGGCGCGGCGGTCGATCACCTGACGCTGACCATCGGCGAGCGCCGGGTCGAGGGTCGGATCGTCGAACGCGGCCTCGCCCGGGCGACCTATGATCGGGCCCGCGAGGCCGGCCGGCCCACGGCGCTGCTCGAAGCCGAGCGCCCGAACGCGTTCAAGACCCGAGTCGCCAACATCGCGCCCGGCGAGACCATCACGGTCGAGATCGAGTACCAGCAGACGCTGGCGCCGAGCAACGGAGCCTGGCAGCTGCGCTTTCCCACCGTGGTTGCACCGCGCTACTCGCGCGACCCGTCCGGCGGTGAACTGGCGCAAGCCTACGTGCGGCCGCCGTCGCCGGCTGGCTCGCTGCCGTCACCGGACGGCTCGTCGTCGTCATCCAATGGCTCGCTGTCGTCATCGGATGGCTGGCAGGTCGCGTCCCATCGGGTCGCGACCGACGTCGCACCAGGGTCGGCGGTCGCGATCGGGCCGGCGAGCTATCGGCTGTCGGTCTCGGTCGACCCCGGCTTCGCCGTCGCCGCGCCGCGATCGGCGACGCACCGGGTCAGCGCCCGCCTGCGCGAGCCGACCGCCGGTCCGGCCCGCGGCTGGCAGGTCGACCTTGCCCAGCCTGAGCCCGGCGACCGCGACTTCGTCCTCGAATGGCAGTCGCAGCCGGCGCCGATGCCGCGTGCCTCGCTGCGCCTCGAAACCCGGGCCGGAGCGACCTATGGGCTGCTCGTGGTCGATCCACCGTTGTCGGTCGCGCCGACCGCGATCGCCGGAGCCGAAGATGCGCCGCTGGCGCGGGAGACGACATTCGTCATCGACACATCGGGCTCGATGGGCGGGTCGTCGATCGACCAGGCACGGCAGGCGCTGTTGTTCGCTCTCGAGCGGCTGCGCCCCGGCGATGCCTTCAACCTGATCGAGTTCAACAGCCACCACGCCAGCCTGTTCGCTGCCGCCGTGCCCGTCGACCCGCGGACGCTCGAGCGCGCCCGACAGTGGGTCCGGAAACTGTCGGCGCGCGGGGGTACCGAGATGCGCGGCGCGGTCAGCCAGGCGCTGTCGGCTCCGCTGGCGGCAGGGCGGCTCGGCCAGGTCGTGTTGATCACCGACGGCGCCGTCGACTACGAAGAGCAGTTGGTCGCGCAGATCGAGCGGGAAATCGGTGACCGTCGGCTGTTCACCGTCGCAATCGGGTCGGCGCCGAATAGCTGGTTCCTGCGCAGGCTGGCCGAAATCGGCGGCGGCACGCTGACGCAGATCGGTCGCATCGCCGAGGTCGAGCGACGGATGGCGGCGTTGTTCTCCCGGCTGGCGCAGCCGGCCTCGACCGATCTCGCGCTGGCAGTCGAAGGTGCGACCCTGCTCGATCCGCCGCGATTGCCACGCGACCTCTATGCCGGCGAACCGCTGGTCGCGTTGCTCCGCTTGTCGGGCCCCCCGGCTCAGGTCCGGTTGTCGGGACGGCAAGGCCAGCCCTGGCAACTGGCCGTCGACGTCGCCGACGCCGGCAGCACCGCGACGACCGCGGCCGGCCTCCACGTCCTTTGGGCACGCGATGCGATCGAGGCGCTGGGCGACCGGTTGCGGCGACTTCCCGCCGACGGCGACGAGGCGCGCAACCTCCGGCGCGAGGCCACGGCGCTGGCCATCGATCATCATCTCGTGACCCGTTACACCAGCCTCGTCGCCGTCGATCCGACGACCGTACGCGAACGGTCGACGCCCCTCGCGAGTGCCGCCGTTCCGGTCGCCTGGCCCGACGGTTGGACGCTGCCGCAAACAGCGACGCCGGCCGGTCTCGAACTGCTGCTCGGAATGCTGCTGCTCGCCGCCGGGTTCGTGGTCCTCGTTCATCGGCGCGCGGCGCGCGCGATCGCCGATATCCTCAACGGAACCCGGCCATGACCATCGGCACGAGGCTGCGAACCGCGGTCGGCGTATCGTTGCTGGCCGCCGGGGTGGCGGTGGCGGCCCACGGTGCATGGATTCCGGCCAAAGCGTGGCTCGCCCAGCGACTGATCGAGCGAGCCTGGGCACAGAGCGGCAGCGACCACGGTGCCGCCGGGTCCGGCAGTTCCGTGAGCTCAGGCAGCTTGGTGGGCTCCGGCGGCTCGAGGGGGTCCGGCGGCTCGGGGGAGTTCGGCGCCTTCGCGGCCGGTGACTCCAGCCGCACCGGATCCGGTAACTCCGGCTCCGTGAGCCGCGGGATCCGTCCATGGCCGTGGGCCGACACCGTCCCGGTCGCACGTCTGCACTTCGTCCGCCAGCAGCAGGACCGGGTCGTGCTCGAGGGCGACAGCGGCGCCGTGCTCGCCTTCGGTCCCGGCCATCGCGTCGACAGTCCACTGCCGGCCGACGGTGGCAACGCCGTGATCAGCGCCCATCGCGACACCCACTTCGCCGTGCTGAAGACCGTGCGGCCCGGCGATCCGATACTCGTCGAGACCTGGCGGGCGCGGGTCCGGGGCCGGGCGAGCCCTGTTCACTACTCCGTCGTCGCGACGCGCATCATCGATGCCGACGACCCCGCGGCCATCGCCGAAGTCCTCGGCGATGCCGGTGACGACCGTTTGTCGCTGATCACCTGCTGGCCGTTCGATGCGCTGGCCCCCGGAACGCGCTGGCGCTACGTGGTGACCGCCGTCCGCGACGGCGGCAACGATCTCGATCCGCCGGACCCGTCCGACAGCCAACGACCGTGGCAGCCGCCGCATCGGGAGTCGGCGACGATGGTGGCTACCAACGGGGTGTAGCCCCTGGGTTGAACTTCGCCGGTACCGTGGTCGTTTGCAGTCAGCTCGATGCGGGCACCTGTTCGCCTGCAGTCGACCGGGGATGAGACGCCCCCTGTGTGCTTGCAGTCGACATGACGCACCCGGTGGCCCTCGTCAGCGCTACCGGGCACGCCGCTACCATCTTCTGGTTCGGACACACGGAAGGACGAGACCTTTGAATCAAACCCAGAAGCAGAAGATGCTGGCCGGCGACCTGTACGACGCCGGCGATCCCGAGATCCAGGCCGACCTCGCGGCCACGCGCGCCTGGCTGGTCCGCTACAACGCGTCGCTCGGCGCGACGAGCGAAGAGCGCCGGGCACTGCTGCGCGAGCGCCTCGGGCACGTCGGCGACGGCGCGGCGATCCGGCCGCCGTTCCACTGCGACTACGGCTTCAACCTCAGCATCGGTCCCCGCGTCTTCCTCAACTTCAGCTGCGTGGTGCTCGACGTGGTCGAAGTCACCATCGGCGAAGGGACGCAGATCGGCCCTTGCGTCCAGTTGCTGGCGGCCGATCATCCGCGCGATGCCGCCACCCGCGATGCCGGCCTCGAATTCGGCCGCCCGGTCCGGATCGGTCGCAATGTCTGGATCGGTGGCGGGGCGATCCTCCTGCCTGGCGTGACCGTCGGCGACGATGCCGTCATCGGTGCCGGCAGCATCGTCACGCGCGACGTCGCCGCGGGTGCCACGGTGTTCGGCAATCCGGCGCGCCCGCGACCGGTGGGCTAGTCTGCGTCGGTCGGCTCCGGACAGGACATGTTCGCGGCACATCGCCATACGGGCGCCGGAACGATCTGCCCCAGGCGGCGGCGGTCGGTCCCCGCGTTGATAGCCGGACATAGCCCAAGCGCGACTAACTATCCGACCGTCGGCTCGCTGTCCCAGGCGGCCGAAGAGAACCAAGGAGTCGCGGGACTTCGAGCAGATGACGAGCCGTCGGGGCAGCGACGCCGCCCACCGAGGCATCTCCCTTGACCGGGGCATCACCGCCCGCCGAGCCGACCCCGTGCCGATCGAACCAGATCGCCTGGATCCCGCAGCGCGTGGGCCCCCGCACGTCGTGCTCGAGCGAATCGCCGACCATGACGATCTCTTCTGCCGACGCACCGAGCGTCGACATCACCGCCGCCCAGAATCGTGGCGAATCCTTCCGTGCACCGATTTCGTTGAAGCAGAAGGTCCGGGAAACGAACGATCGCAGGCCGCCACGCTCGAGCGCCAGCTCGATGTCCGCCGGTCCGGATACCGTGGCGTTCGTGGCCACGCAGATCGTGTAGCTGCGAGCGAGGATCTCGAGCACCTCGCGGGCACCGTCGACGACGGCGACCTGCGGCCACCGAGCCATCGGGATGTCGTCGGGCCCGCCGTCCTCGGACATCAGCGTGTTGCCCCAATCGAAACAGACGAACCGGATCATCGGTTGATTCTCGCGTTCGATCCCCGTTATGCTGCCGCGCTTGTGCCGCAAAGGAGCCCGGGATGGCCGCTGTCATTGCCCTGCTGTTCGGAATCATCGCCGGCCTGCGGACGATGACGGCGCCGGCGGCCGTCAGTTGGGCGGCGGCGACGGGCGTGATCGATCTATCGAGCGGCCCGCTGGCCTTCCTCGGGTGGCGGTACACACCGTGGATCCTGACCCTGCTCGCCATTGCTGAACTGGTCACCGACCAGTTGCCGATGACGCCCAGTCGCAAGGTACCGCTGCAGTTCGGCGCCCGGATCGTCTCCGGTGGGCTTTGTGGGGCGGCGATCGGCCTGGCCGCCTCGACAGTGATCGCAGGCCTGGTCGCCGGGGTCGTCGGCGCGGTGATCGGTACGCTGGGCGGAGCGGCCGTCCGGGCGCGCCTGGCTGCCCACTTCGGCCGCGACCGCCCAGGTGCATTGATCGAGGACGGAGTCGCGATCGGTGGCGCGGCCCTGCTGGTCTGGTGGCTGCGGATGGTGATGACGCCATGAACCAGACCTTCGACGCGATCATCGTGGGCGCGGGCCAGGCCGGGCCACCGCTCGCCGGCCGGCTGACGGCCGCCGGCTGGAAGGTAGCGCTGGTCGAACGCCATCTGTTCGGCGGCACCTGCGTGAACACCGGTTGCATGCCGACCAAGGCACTGGTCGCGTGCGCGCGCGCCGCCCACGTCGCGCGGCGCGCGGCGGACTTCGGCGTGATGATCGGCGGACCCATCGACATCGACATGCAGCGCGTTCAAGGCCGGGCGCAGACCGTGCGCACCCGCGCCCGCCAGGGTATCGAAGACTGGCTCCGCACCATGCAGAGCCTGACCGTCATCGAAGGACACGCCCGCTTCACGGCGTCTCGGGTGCTGCGCGTGGCGGACGCCACCCTCGAGGCGCCGCACGTCTTCCTGAACGTCGGCGGCCGCGCCAGCGTCCCGGACCTCCCGGGCATCGGCGACATCGATTACCTGACCAACACGTCGATCCTGGAACTGCGGACGTTGCCCGAGCATCTGGTCGTCATCGGTGGCAGCTATATCGGCCTGGAGTTCGCGCAGATGTACCGTCGCTTCGGTGCACGAGTCACCGTGATCGAGAAGGGCCCGCGACTGATCGCGCGCGAGGACGAGGACGTGTCGGCTGCCGTCCGGGAGATACTCGAGGATGAAGGCATCGTCGTGCGCA
>JBEVJQ010000343.1:0-6913 GCA_040510055.1 Burkholderiaceae bacterium
CGGCGCGCGGGCGGGTTGCGCTTCAGGGTCGGGAAATGCCGCCTCGCCGGCCAGCACCTTGCGAATCGTGCCCACCGTCCGTCGCATCCCGTAGGTCTTCGACAGAAAGCCGACGGCCCCCGCGCTCTGGCAGGCGCGGATCGTTCGCGGGTCGTCGTCGCCGCTGATGGCCACCACACGCTTGCCGGGCAACCGATGACAATAGGCGCCGATGGTTGCCGAGCCATGGGCATCGGGCAAATTCAGATCGAGCAGGACCAGGTCCTGTTCAGCGCCGCGGCTGAGGCGGAACGCGTCCTCCAGCGAACCCGCGAACTCGATCTCGACCGCGTCCATCAACGTCTCGAGCGCGGTGCGGATGGCGTTTCTCATCAGCGGATGGTCATCGACGACGAGGATGCGCATCTATCGGCTCCCGTTTCTCCAGGGCTTGGAGGTGGCTCAATCGTTGCCTCGTCGCAACGAAAAGTCAAACACGTCACCTCGCGATCAGCCTACGTCGTTCGCCTTAGCTCATGCGGGCGCGAATCGACGAGCAGAGAGCCCGTGCCGCTTCCAACGGGCCATTGCGGGCGTCGATCGACCGACCGATGCAGGTGACCTCGTCCGTGAGCCGTAACCAGGATCGCTGCCCGATCGCGGCTAACGGACTAATCGCGTTCAGTCATCCGCTCGCCAGCCCGGCGGACGGACCCGGAAGACGACGCTGATCCGCGGTCCGACGGCGCGCTGAGTCTTCGGGATCCCATGGTCGTGGGTCGACTGCGCGGCGTGACTCATCAGCAGCAGGCTGCCGTGGTCGACAGCGACGGCAAGGCTCTGGCGTCGGCCGGCCTTGGCGCGAATCGCCATCCGGCGCGAGGCACCGAGCGAGATCAGTGCGATCGGCATCGCTGCGACGATCGATTCGAGCTTGTCGTTGTGCATCGCGACGCTGTCGGCGCCGTCGCGGTAGAGATTGAGCCCGACGCTGTTGTATGGCGCCGGCGCGACCATTTGCACGCGCGCCAGCATCTCCGCAAGCGGCAGATCGGGCGGCAGCGAGTCGATGCGAAAGGACGCGAGCAGTCGCGGGACATCGACTACCCGGTCGTACATCGGCCGCCGTTGACGCGACCAGGGGACCCGCGACCGAAGCGCTGCGAACCAGCGATCGGCGGTCGGTTCGTCGATGAAGGCGGGCCGCAATCGTATGCCGCCCTCGTCGTCGGATACGAGAGCGATCTCGGGGCAATCGAACAGGTCGGCGGTCATCGGCGACAATCGCGGTCGGGGACCGGGGCGTCCGGCGCTGGCGGGAGTCCGGATTGGAACGAAGCGACATCGGCAAGGACGGCGCATGGCAGGCGCCCGCGCCTGCGCGCCGGCAGGAGCGCGACCAGTCTATTCGACTGTCCGTCGCGCCGATGATGGACTGGACCGACCGCCACTGCCGCAGCTTTCACCGCGCGCTCAGCCGCTCGGCATGGCTGTACACCGAGATGATCACCAGCCAGGCCATCGTTCATGGCGATCGCGAGCGGCTCCTCGGTCGCGGTGACGACGGCGACCGCGTGGTACTGCAGTTGGGCGGCAACGATCCACTGGAACTGGCGCGGGCTGCGGTCGTCGGTGCGAGCTTCGGCTATGCCGAAATCAATCTCAACTGCGGCTGCCCGAGCGATCGGGTCCGTGATGGCGCCTTCGGTGCCTGCCTGATGGCCGAGCCCGGCCTGGTCGCCGATTGCGTGGCGGCGATGGCCGGGGCCCAGCCGCTGCCGGTCACGGTCAAGCATCGGATCGGCATCGACCGCCGCGACGATTACGATTTCGTCGCCGCCTTCGTCGCCCGCGTCGCCGGCGCCGGATGCGGCCGCTTCATCGTGCACGCGCGCAGTGCCTGGCTCGATGGTCTGAGCCCGAAGGAGAATCGCGAGATCCCGCCGCTGCGCTACGAGGTCGTTCATCGGCTGGCGCGCGACTTCCCGGGGATCGCATTCGAACTGAACGGCGGCCTGTCGTCGCTCGCGGCAGCGCGCGCGGTGGCCGCGGGCCTCGCCGGGGCGATGTTCGGCCGCGTCGCTTATCACGATCCGTGGCTGCTCACCGGAATCGACGGCGAACCGCGCGACCGCCACCAGGTCGCCTGTCGGATGGCGGCCTATCTCGACCGGCATCGCGGCGACGGTGTCCGCCTGCGTCACCTCGCGCGTCATCTGCTCGGGCTCTATCACGGCCAGCCCGGCGCTCGCGTCTGGCGGCGGACGCTGAGCGATCCGGCGGTACTCGAACGGGACGACGCCACCGTTCTCATCGCGGCGAGCGAGGCAATCGCCGGCCTGGGCCTGCAGACCGCCTGACGCCCAGGCACGTCCATCATCCGTGCGGTAGGCTGGGCGAGCATTATCTCTATCGCGGTCGGTCGGCGCGAAGCCAGAGGATGGCAGCGACGTAGACCGTTGCCGCGAGCAACAACTCGACCACGGCCAGGTCGCGAGCCGGTGGCGGATCGCTGATCGCGCGAACCAGTCCTTCGCAGACGTACAGCAGCACGACCAGAGTCGTCCACTGGTAGGCGCGTCGCTGCGACCGCGCAAGCGATGGCAGCAGGACAGCCATCGGGAAGGCCTTGAGCACCAGCAACGAGCCGCCATCGCGAAGCGGCGCCCACCACCACTCCCAGCCGAGGGACAGCGCTACCAGCGCCCATCCCGCCAGCAGCACGACCAGCCTTCGACGGGCGCAGGTGGGTTGGAGGTTCGGCATCGGCCCAAAGCTATCATAGCCGCGGAGCCCGACCGAGCCGCACCCGGTGCCGACGCGGGACGACGATCGGGCCGTTCTGCGAGATAACGGTGGCGTACGACTGGCTCAAGCGGGCAACGACGCTGATTCGCGCGATGGTGCGCGCCGGCAGTCGCCTGCAGATCGTGGCCAGGGCCTCGAGCCTTGCATTCCTCACTCTGCTCGCGATCGTCCCGGTGGCCACCGCGATGCTGCTGGTTCTGGCCTCCGTTCCGGCCTTCGCCGAACTGCGCGAGCAGTTCCAGGACTTTCTCGCCGCAAACTTCCTGCTGCCGCAGGTGGCCGATGCCGTCATGGGCCACATCAACGATTTCGCCGCGGCCGCTGGTCGGCTGTCGGTGGTCGGGATCGGGGTGTTCCTCGCCACGGCGCTCAGCACCATGCTGACCGTCGACCACACGCTGAACGAGATCTGGCGCAGTCCGACGCTGCGACCGATCGCCTACCGGCTGCTGATCTACTGGGCAGCGCTGACGCTCGGTCCGCTTGCGCTCGCAGCCCTGGTCGCGATGCGGCTCGACGAGATCATCAACGCCTACAGCGGCGGGGTCCTGGCCGCGCCGGTCTGGCTGCCATGGCTGATCACGACGTTGCTGCTCGCATTGTTCTACCGCGTCGTGCCGAACCGCCCGGTGCGACTGCTGCACGCGGCGTCCGGCGGCGCGCTGGCCGCGGTGATGCTCGAGGCGCTGAAGTGGTTCCTGCAGTTCTACATCACCGCGTTTCCGACCTACCAGGCGGTCTACGGGGCGTTCTCGGTGCTGCCGGTATTTCTGCTGTGGTTGTTCGCCGTCTGGCTGGCAGTACTGATCGGTGCCTTGCTCGCCGCCAACCTCGGCTATCCGGAACAGCCGCACAGCGCGACCCGCCCGGCCGAGGAGTTCGAGCGTGGCCGGATCGTGATCGAGAGGCTGGTCGCAGCCGGGCGCGGAGGTACGGCACTGCCGGTGTCGTCGCTTCGCGAGACGATGGGTCATAGCCCGCAGACAGCTGACCGCGTCGGTCAGGCGCTGGCGCGGCTCGGTTATCTGGCGCGGGTGACGCCGGCGGCACGGGGCCGCAGCACCGACGATGACGCGCAGGCCGGCGCCGGCGGCTGGATCAGCGCGGCCGACAGCGAATTCACCACCCGGTCCCCGAGCCTCGTCTGGCGCGAGCACTGGCTGGCCTCACCGGGCCTCGCGACGATGAGTCTGCGCCCGCTGCATGACGAGATCTGGTACCGCGGCCAACTGGAAGCGACGGCCCCGAAGTCGCGCGGGCGGTTCTTGGCCTGGCGCCGGCGTCGGTCACGTCCCAGCACACAGGCGGCGCCCGCGGCGCCGACGGACGAACTCGACCAGCCGCTGGTCGACGGCGACAGGTTTGTCGACCCGGGGCGCTCGGCTGCCGCGTCTGGCGCCGGTGCCGAGGGGACCGACGGGCCAATCGATCGGCCCGCGGGACGATCCGATTCGGCCACCGGACGATCCGATCCGGCTGCGGGACGATCCGATGCGGCGGCCGGGGCCGAACCCCCGCGATCGATCCCGGCGCAATCGTCGACGCTCAGCGCGAGCCGAGCCAACTCTTGAGGGCGGCCAGAACGCGGTCGGGTTGCTCGTGCATCACCGCATGACCGGCGCCGTCGATGACGACGGTCTCGGATCGGGGCAGGGCAGCAGTCAGCGCGCGCGTCGCCTTGACCGGCGTCATCTGGTCGGCGCCACCGAGCACGAGCAGCACCGGTAGTTGACAGTTCCTGGCGCGGTCGATGCCGTCGGCATAGGCGTTGCAGGCGCGAAAGTCGGTCGCGAGCACGCCCGCGCGCTGGCGTTCCATCAGGCGCCGGTTCTGGACGAAGACCGAGAACCCCGGCCCCGGCGTTCCCGGCAGATGGGTCAGGCCCGAATACGACCAGACGTTGATCATGTCGAAGGCTCGCGCCTCGTCGTGATCGGCCGCCTCCAGCAACGCGTCCGAGACTTTCATCGGGACGGCGGTGGCTACGAGCACGAGGCCCGCGAGGGGGACGCGCGCCGTCGCTCCGCCGGCCGGTCGGCCCGCTGCCTCGAGCGCGATCAGCGAACCCATGCTGTGGCCGACCAGATAGACGGGCGCCGCCGGGGCGCTGGCGTCGACGCCCTGGCGTACGGCCACGACCAGCGCCAGCACCCAATCGGCGAGCTCGGCGACCGTCGAAAGCGGTTCGCCGGCACTTCGTCCGTGCCCCGGCAAGTCGACCGCGAGCACGCTGTAGCCGTGATGGGCGAGGTAGCGCGACTGCATGATCCAGACCGAGTGGTCATGCGACGCGCCGTGGACGAACACCACCAGGGGCAGCGCCGGATCGAACGGCTTGCCTCCGGTATAGGCGAACGCCGGCCGGTCCGCGACCTCGACGATCATCGGTCGATCCGGCGCAGCGCGCGCTTGAGGTCGGTGACCAGGTCATCGGGATCCTCGAGCCCGATCGACATCCGCAAAGTTCCTTCACCGATCCCGGCGGCGGCGAGCGCCGCGTCATCCATCCGGAAGTGGGTCGTCGACGCCGGATGGATCACCAGCGACCGCACATCGCCGACGTTGGCCAGATGCGAGAACACCTGCAGCGACTCGACGAACCGCCGGCCGCCGGCACGATCGGCCTTGAGATCGAAGCTGAAGACGGCCCCGGCGCCGCGCGGCATCAGCCGCTGCGCCAGCTTGTGGCCCGGATGCGATGGCAGCCCCGGGTACTGGACCCGCCCGACCTGTGGCTGAGCCTCGAGGAACTCGGTGATCGCTACCGTATTGGCGACGTGGCGCGCCATCCGCACCGGCAGCGTCTCGATTCCCTGGAGGATCTGGAACGCGTTCATCGGGCTCATGCAGGCGCCGAAGTCGCGCAGGCCCTCGCGCCGGGCCCGCAGCAGGAACGGGGCCACGGTCGACTCTTCGGCGAACACCATGCCGTGGAAGCCGGCATAGGGCTCGGTCAGTTCCGGGAACTTGCCCGAGGCCAGCCAGTCGAAGCGGCCGGAATCGACCAGCAGCCCGCCGATCACCGAGCCATGGCCGCAGAGGAACTTGGTGGCCGAGTGGTAGACGAGGTCGGCACCGTGCTCGAACGGCCGTAGCAGCCACGGCGTCGTGAAGGTCGAATCGACCAGGAGCGGCACGCGGTGGCCATGGGCGATCTCGGCGACGGACTCGAGATCGAGGACGTCGAGCCCCGGGTTGCCCAGCGTCTCGCCGAACAGCAGCCGGGTCTCGGGGCGCAGCGCCGCGCGCCACTGATCGGGGTCGCCGGGATCGACGAAGGAGGTTTCGATGCCGAACCGGCGCAGCGTGAAGTCGAGCAGGTTGTGCGAGCCGCCATACAGTGCGCGCGAGGCGACGATGTGCGAGCCGGCACCGGCGATGGTGGCGATCGCCAGGTGCAGCGCCGCCTGGCCGCTGGCGGTGCCGATCGCGCCCACGCCTTGTTCGAGCGCGGCGATCCGCTCCTCGAGGACGCTGACGGTCGGGTTGCTGATCCGGGAATAGACGTGGCCCGCCTGCTCCAGGTTGAACAGCGCGGCGGCCTTGTCCGAATCGGGGAAGACGAACGACGCGCTGAGGTGGATCGGTGTGATCCGCGCGCCGGTGGCCGGATCGGGCACCGCGCCGGCGTGGATGGCCAGTGTGTCCAACCCGAAATAGTCCCGTTGGCTCACCGTGATCTCGCTGTCGGTCGTGAGGCGGGGCAATGTAGCACGCAGCTCTCTGCTGACCGCCGGCACAGGCGCGCGGACAGCCGGTCGAGCCGCATGGCGGCCGCCGTTGGCCGTCGGGCACGGGTCCCGCGCCGACAACCGTCGGGGGCCGGAGAATTCCGGGATGACCCACACTGCAACGCCCGGCCCAGGCCGCCCGCGACCCCGGCCGCCGGGAATCGGCGCGACCGCGCTCCGGCGCCGGGGCCAGTCCCTGGCAACCGTCGTCGTGCACGGCGCGCTGGCCGTTGTCGTGCAGCGTGAGTCGGGCGGTGCCGCGCGGCGCGCGCCGCCCGCGGCCGTGCAGCACGCGTTGGCCGCGGCGCGCGCCGCCAGGTTGCGAGTCCGGGGGCCGGCATGACGATTCGCCCAATCTTTCGGGTCGCGGTGGCCGGCCTCGACGACCGTGACGT
>JBEVJQ010000344.1:0-9518 GCA_040510055.1 Burkholderiaceae bacterium
ACCCATGCCGCCGTGGAACTGGACGCAGTCGTACATGACCTCGTTGACCAACGTGCCGGCCAGCGCCTTGATCATCGAGACTTCGGCCACCACCTGCTGGCCGCGGGCGTCGCGCCAGGCGGTCTCGTAGACCAGCGCCCGCGCCGCCGTCACCTGGGCGCTGCGCATCGCCAGCCGCTGCCGGATAGCCTGCTGCTCCCAAAGCGTGCCGCCGAAGGCGCGGCGCTGGGTGACCCAGTCCAGCGTCAGTTCGATGGCCCGCGCCGCTTCGCCCAGCGCCTGCGCTCCGAGCACGATCCGTTCGTTCTGCAGATTCCGGACCAGCGCGTAGAAACCGCGGCCCTCGTCGCCGAGCAGTTGCGTGGCCGGAATCCGGCACTGGTCGAACACCAGTTCGGCCGTGTCGCTCGACAGCCAGCCCGTCTTCTCGAGCGGACGGGCGACCGAGAGGCCCGGCGTCCCGCGCTCGACCAGGAACATCGACATCCGGCGATGGCGACGACCGGCTTCGGTCACCGGCCCGCCACCTTCGGCGGTCTTGGCCGCGACGATGTAGAGGTTGGCGTGGACGCCGTTGGTGATGAACATCTTGCCGCCATTCAGCACCCAGCAGTCGCCGTCGCGTTCAGCCCGCGTACGCATGCCGGCCAGGTCCGAGCCGGCATCGGCCTCGGTCATCGCCACCGCGGTGATGCACTCGCCGGCGACGATCGCCGGCAGGTAGCGGGCCTTCTGCTCGGCCGTGCCGGTACGATCGAGATGCGGCGAGGCCATGTCGGTGTGGACCAGGACCGTGATCGCGAAGCCGCCGTAGCTCGAACGGCCCAGTTCCTCGGCCAGTACGGCCGTCGCCAGCGTGTCGAGGCCGCTGCCGCCGTAACGTGGGTCGTAACGGATGCCCAACAGGCCGAGGGCGCCCATCTCGCGCAAAATCTCGCGCGGGACGCAGCCGGTGCGCTCCCACGCGTCGGCCTGGGGCAGGACGCGGTCGGCGATGAAGCGCCGGATGGTGTCGCGCAGTGCCTCGTGCTCGGGCAGCAGGTAGGGTGAGGCGTTCATCGCCTACGCGCGCCGGATGTTCAGTACCGGATGCGGAACCGCTCGATCTCGGCCGGAAGTCGGTCGATTCCAATTCCAGGTGAATCGCCGAGCACGGCCGTCCCGTCGTCGATCACGGCGATCGGTCCTTCGAGCAACGACCGCAGGTGATTGGGGTTGGCATCGATCTCGAGCCAGCCATCGCCGCCGGTACCCGCCAACAGATGCGCCGAGGCGAGCAGTCCGACGCCGCCACCGAGGAAGTGCGGGCAGTAGCGGCGGCCGGCGGCGGCGACGTCGGCGATCACGTCGAGGTTGCCGCTGATCCCGCCCCACTTGGCGGCATCGGGCTGCACGACAGCGAGCGCGCCGCTGGACAGCGCGGCCTCGAAGGCGTTGCGACCGGCTATGTTCTCGCCTGCGGCCAGCGGCACGGGACTGGCGTCGGCCAGCTGCCGCCACTCGTGCCACGGTCGGTCGGCGCGCAGCGGCTCCTCGAGCCACTGCAGGTCGAATGGCGCGAGCTTGCTGACCATGGCTTCGGCCTGCGCCAGCGTCCAGCCCTGGTTGGCGTCGCTCATCAACGTCGCGTCGCTGCCGAGGGCTCTCCTCAGTGCCCGGAGATTCTCGAGGTCGCGGCCCTCGCCGAAGCCGATCTTGAGCTTGAACCGGGTGTGACCGGCGACCCGGCGTTCGACGGCCAGCCGTTCGGGGCCGTCAGGGTTGAGCCCGCTGGCGTAGACCGCGACCCGGTCGCTGGTGCCGCCCAGCAATCGCCACAACGGCGTGCCGGCGCGGCGCGCCACCAGGTCCCAGGCGGCCAGGTCGATGGCGGCGATCGACTGCGCGATCGGCCCGGGCTCGCCGCACTGGATCGCCAGCACCGCGGTGGCCCGCGTCAGTTCCTCGAACAGCGCGCGCGGCGATTCGAACCGTCGGCTGGTGACGATGGGCGCGAACACGCTGTCGACGAGGCGGGCGCGGTGTTCGGCCCCGACGCCGGGGAAATTGCACCAGGCCTCGCCCCAGCCGCACGCGCCGTCGTCAGCAAGCAGCCGGACCAGCATCATCGGCCGGTCGGCCATCGTGCCGAACGAGGTCGTCACCGGACGCTCGATCGGACAGCGATAGACCCGTGCCTCGATCCGTTCGAGCGACAGCGCGGCGTGGTACGGAGATCCGGCCGCTGCCGTTCGCTCGGTCGCAGGCTGATGCACGGGTGCCGGCGACCTGCTCGATCCGGTGTCCATCCCCCGATCATGCCACCAAGGCAGATCGGGGCGAAGCGAACGCGATGGCGGCCTTGGCCTTCGGGTCAGGGCAGGAGGTCCATCTCGAACCGGACGAAGTCCGCGCGATAGGTGACGTCGCCGAGGTAGAGGACGAGGTCGGCGGGACCATGGCAGATGCGGCGGACGCGGGCCACCGGTGCACCGGCAGCGATCCCGAGGTGGCCGGCAATCTCGAGATCGGCGGCCTCGATCGTCAGGGTCTGGCGCGCGCGACGGATATCGGTGCCGAGGTCGAGCAGCACCGGGATCACTGTCTCGCGCCGGAACCGACGCGGCGCGCGGTCGAACACGCGCCGGTCGAGGTGAATCGAGATCACGCAGTAGGCCTGGCCGTCGCGGGCATGGACGCGACGGGCGAACCAGTAGCGCGGCGCCGGTCGGCCCTCGGCCGGATCGAGCGCGGGCTGCGATTCACGCTCCTCGATCAGCGTCAGTTCGGGCCGATCATGGCGATAGACGTCGGCCAACTCGGCCAGCGACGTCCGCAGCCGCAGGGCGCGCGGCAGAGGCGGGCGCCCGGTGACGAAGGTCCCGCGCCCGCGGTACGCCCGTACCAGCCCTTCGCGCGCCAGCAGTTCGATGGCTTGGCGCACGGTGACGCGGGCGAGCGCGAAATCCGCCATCAGTTGTGCCAGCGTCGGCAGGCGCGCGCCGATGGGCCAGTCGCCGCGTTCGATCCGCGAGCGCAGCAGGTCGGCCAGTTGTGCATAGCGCGGCAGCGGCCCGCTGCCGAACGGAAGTGGGACACCGGCGCGGCGCGGGCCGGCGACTGGCGTGACCAGGCTGCTGCCCGGGCCGCGAGGGCCGCGATCGACTGCTGGACGAGTGGCAGGCACGGGCAGATTGGGCGGAAGGTTCTAAAGATAGTACGATCGATCCAATGAACCGCGAAGCGCCCGCCGCGGCGCGACCCGAGGCGACGACCGATACGCGACCCGACGCGCTACGCCGCCCCGGTCGGGCGCCGGCGGCCGAGCCGTTGCCGCTGCGTCTGCTGTTGATCCTGGCGCCGTGGGCCGCCGTGGTCGCCGTCTGGTACGGGATTGCGGTCTCGGGCTGGATCAATCCTGGCCTGGTGCCGACGCCGGCGGCGGTTGTCGACCGCTTCTGGCAGTTGCTGACGGCCGACAAGCTGCTCGTCCACATGTGGATGTCGACGCAGCGCGTCTTCATCGGTGTCGTGTTCGGCATCGTCCTGGCGGTGCCCGTCGGCTTCCTGCTCGGGTGGTATCGGGGCGCCAGGCGGTTCGTCGATCCGCTGGTCAATTTCTTTCGTGCGCTGCCGCCGATCGCGCTGATCCCGCTCGTCATCGTCTACTTCGGGATCGGCGAGCCGGCCAAGATCGCGATCCTGTTCTATGCCGCGTTCTTCGCCGGTGTGATCGTGATGTACGAGGGCATCTCGCAGATCAGCCCGATTTTCGTGCGCGTGGCGCGGACGTTGGGCGCCACCGACGTCGAGGTGTTCCGCAAGGTCATCCTGCCAATGACGGTGCCGCACATCCTCACGGCGCTGCGGGTCGCGCTGGGCGTAGCCTGGGCGACGCTCGTGGCCTCGGAGCTGATCGCGGCCCAGCAGGGGCTGGGGGCGATGATCCAGAACGCCGCCGCGTTCTTCCAGCTCGACATCATCTACGTCGGGATCATCTGCATCGGCCTGATCGCGCTGGCGATGGACCTGGCGCTGCGGGCGTTCTCGCGCCGGCTCGTCGCCTGGCAGGACCGGCTTGCATGACCAGGCGACTCGCAAGGGCGGGCGGCTCGAATGACCGGGCGGCTCGCATGACGGGGTGGCTCGCATGACGGGGTGGCTCGCGTGACCGGGCGGCTCGAATGAGGGAGCGAATCGTCTTCGACCACGTCTCGGTCGGGTTCGCCACGGCCTCCGGGACGTTGCAGGTCATCGACGATGTGAGCTTCACGGTCCGCGACCGCGAGTTCATCTCGATCATCGGCCCGTCGGGCTGCGGCAAGACCACCTTGTTGAATCTGGCCGCCGGCTTCGTCCAGCCAACGGACGGGCGGGTGACCCTCGACGGTGCGCAGATAGAGGGCCCCGGACCGGAACGCGGCGTGATCTTCCAGGAATACGGCGTGTTTCCGTGGCTGACCGTCGCCGGCAACATCGAGTTCGGACTGGCGCTGGCAGCGAACCGCAAGCCTGCGGCCGAACGCCGGGTGCTGGTCGAGCGGTATATGCGCCTGATGGGCTTGTCGGAGTTCGCCGCTGCCTGGCCGAAAACGCTGTCGGGGGGCATGCGCCAGCGTCTGGCAATCGCGCGTGCCTATGCCGTGAACCCGCAGTTCCTGCTGATGGACGAGCCGTTCGGCGCGCTCGATGCCCAGACCCGTGCGGCGATGCAGGACCTGCTGCAAGAGGTGCTGGCGGCCGAGGGCAAGACCGTGATGCTGATCACGCACTCGGTCGAGGAAGCGATCTACCTGTCGAACCGGATCGTCGTCGTCACGGCGCGCCCGGCGCGAGTCCGCGAGATCATCGATATCCCGTTCGAATCGCCGCGGTCCGGCGTGCTGCACGAGGATCCACGGTTCTCCGCGCTCCGCGCCCATATCCGCGACCTGGTGATGGCCGAGTACGCAGTCCAGGCGCGGCAAACCCTGGCCGTGGCTACTGATCATTGACGAGGAGAGAGCATCATGGAACGACAACGGCAGGCCCGGACGGCCCCGTCCACTCTACCGGCGGTGAGCCACCGTCGGCGCGCACTCGGGGCCCTGGCGGCGGCGGGAACCGCAGCGTCGCTGGCGACCGTTGGCCTGCCGGCTTTCGCCCAGGCCAATACCCGCATCAAGGTCGGCTACCTGCACACGCCGGCCGTCGACGGTCAGATCTGGACCGGCATCGATAACGGTCACTTCGGCAACGAGGGTCTCGAGCTGGAGATGGTCCAGTTCACCACCGGCCTCGAATTGTTTCAGGCGATGATCGGTGGCAGCCTCGACATGCTGGTGACCGGCGCCGTGGTCTCGAATTTCCCGGCCCGTGGTCAGGGCAAGGTCTTCCTGATCAACAACGTCGAGTTCGCCACGGCGCAACTCTGGGTTCGCCCCGACCAGGGGGTCAAGGATTTCGCCGACCTCAAGGGTCGCAAGATCTCGACCACGACCGGCACCACGGCCCACGTGTTTCTCGACACCGCCCTGCGCGAGAACGGCATCGACCCGGGCAAGGACGTGGAGATTGTCAATCAGCGAATGGCCGAGGCCGTGACCTCGTTCGTCTCCGGGGCCGTTGCGGCCGTCGCGCTCTGGGTGCCGTTCGACGTCACGGTCCGCGAGAAGGTCGCCACGGCGAAGAAGCTCGTCGATGCGTCGGCCTACTATCCGAAGGCCGCGATCGTCGGTGGCTGGGTCGCGCGCAACGACTACCACGAGAAGAACAAGCCGCTGCTGGCACGGGTGATCCGGGGCTGGGCGCGAGCCAACGACGATCTCCTCGCGAACAGCAAGGAGCGGGTCGCGCAACTGCAGGCCAGGCACTACCCGCAGGTCGAGCCGGCGGCGTTCGCCGAGCAGTTCGCGGCGTCGAAGTACTTCACGTCGGCCGAGTGGCGCAAGCTGCACGGCGACGGCACGACGGTGCGCTGGCTGCAGCAGGTGACTGATTTCTTCGTCAAGGCCGGCGGGATCACGAACCCGACCCCAGCCGGCAGGTACTTCGATTCATCGATCTATCTCGAAACCGTCAAGGCCTAGGTGACGACGAGCGCAGGCCAAAGGGTCCGACCGTCGTCCGACCGCCGTCCGCGATAGCCGCGTCGTGATCGAACAGCGCGGCCAAGCCGAAAGCGTCCACGATTACGTGATCGTCGGTGCCGGCTCGGCCGGGTGCGTGCTGGCCAACAGGTTGTCGCGCGACCCGTCGCTCCGGGTGCTGGTGCTCGAGGCCGGGCAACGCGACGACTCGTTCTGGTTGCGGCTGCCCGTCGGCTATTTCCGCACGATCTACGATCCGCGGTTCTCGCGACTGTTCGACACCGAGCCGTCCGAGGGCAGCGGCCGACGCAACATCGTCTGGCCGCGCGGGCGAGAGCGCGGCGGGTCGTCGTCGATCAATGGCCTGATCTACATCCGCGGCCAGCACGCCGACTACGACGACTGGGCGCAGGCCGGCGCCACCGGCTGGGACTACGCGTCGGTGCTGCCGTACTTCAAGCGCTCGGAGCGCTACGCCGGCGGCGAGAACGCGTACCACGGTGGGTACGGCGAGCTCGGCGTCTCGGACCTGCGCAACGACCACCCGTACTGTCGCGCCTGGATTGCCGCCGGAACCGAATTCGGGCTGCCGCGCAATCCCGATTTCAACGGCGTCACCGACTACGGCGTGGGTGAGTACCAGTTGAGCCTGCGCGACGGCTGGCGCTCGTCGGCTTCGCGCTGCTTCCTGCGGCCCGTGCTTGCCCGTCCGAACCTCGCGCTGCAGCTCGGAGCGCTGGTCACGCGGATCGCGTTCGAAGGCCGGCGCGCTGTCGCGGTCGAGGGCGTCGTCGGCGGCCGGCCGTTCCGGGCCCGGGCCGAGCGCGAGGTCATCGTCGCGGCCGGCACGCTGCAGTCCCCGCAGCTGCTCCAGCTCTCGGGGATCGGTCCGGCGTCGGTGCTCGAGCGCGCCGGGGTTGCTATTCGCCACGATGCGCCCGAGGTCGGCGAGAATTTGCAGGACCACTACCAGGCGCGGACCATCGTCCGGCTCAAGGCGCGCAAGTCGCTAAACGACGACGTCCGCAATCCGCTGCGACTCGCACAGATGAGCCTGCAGTGGTTATTCGGCAAGCGCGGACCGTTGACCGTCGGCGCGGGCCAGGTCGGTGGCTTCGCGCGGACCGAGCATGCGACCGACGACCGCGCCGACGTGCAGTTCCACGTCATGCCGCTATCGGTCGACAAACCGGGCGACCCGCTGCACCGCTACTCGGGCTTCACGGCTTCGGCCTGCCAGTGCCGGCCGCGGTCACGCGGACGCGTGGCGATCCGCACCAGCGACCCGGCGCAACAGCCGGCGATCGAACCGCGCTACTTCGACGATCGGCACGACCGCAACGTGATCGTCGCCGGCCTGAAGATGCTGCGTGAGATCTATAGGCAGCCGTCGTTTCGCGACCTCTGGGCCGAGGAGATCCTGCCCGGTGCGGCGGCCGCGGACGACGACGCGCTCTGGGCCTTTGCCCGCGACAAGGGTGGGACCGTGTTCCATCCGGTCGGCACCTGCCGGATGGGAAGCGACGCGCGGGCCGTGGTCGACCCGGACCTTCGCGTCCAGGGGGTCGAGGGCCTGCGGGTAATCGACGCCTCGGTGATGCCGACGCTGGTCTCGGCCAACTCGAATGCCGCGGCGATCATGATCGGCGAGCATGGCGCCGCGCGGATCCTGGGTCGGGCTTCCACTCCCACGTAGCCGCGCTGCGAACCTGGCGCGGACATTCGAGGCAGGCAGGACAGGCCACGGCGCGCCCCGATTACAGCGCCCCCCGATGCTCGACGCTGCTGGTGGCCGCGAGTATATTGCCCGGATCGAGTGCGCGCGTCGCCGCGACGATCGCCGGCGACCCATCGAACGAGGAAGCGCGTCATGCCCTACCGATTCAACAGCACGGCGGTGGCTGCGATCGCGTTCGCCGCGTCTTGCGCCTCGGCACCAGCGGCGTTGGCGCAGGAAGCCTGGCCGAGCAGGCCGATCACGTTCGTGGTCACCTACCCACCCGGGGGCAATGCCGACATGGTCGGGCGCCTGGTCGCGCCCCGGATGTCGGAAGCTCTGGGGCAGCCGATCGTCGTCGAGAACAAGGCCGGCGGCGCCGGCCAGGTCGGCGCCGCCTTCGTCGCCCGCAGCAAGCCCGATGGCTACACGGTCATGATCGACGGCGGCGGCTACGCCATCAATCCGAGTCTGTTTCCCCAGCTGTCGTACGACCCCGCCAAGGCCTTCACCCCGATCGGAATCCTCGGCCTGTTTCCGCTGGCCATCGTCGTGACGCCGAGCTATGGCGCGAAGACCGCCGCCGAGCTCGTCGAGATGGCCAAGGCGGCGCCGAATGGCATTTCCTACGCGTCACCGGGCACCGGGTCCTCGCAGCATCTGGCGGGCGCGCTGTTCCTGCAGCAGAGCAAGGTGACGATGGTGCACGTGCCATACAAGGGCGGGGGCCCGGCGATGGCCGATGTCATGGGTGGCCATGTCCCGGTGTTCATCGCGAACCTCGCGTCCTCGCTGGCGCACATCAAGTCGGGCAAGCTGCGACCGCTTGCAGTCATGGCTTCCCAGCGCTCGTCGGTGCTGCCGGACGTGCCGACACTGGCCGAAGCGGGCGTGGCCAACGCCGAGGCCTACGAGTGGAACGGCATGTTCGTGCCGGCAGGCGTGCCGCCGGCGATAGTCGCCCGGCTCACCGATGCGCTCAAGAAGGCGCTCGATTCGCCTGACGTCAAGGAGAAGATCGCCAGCGTCGGCGGTGAACCGTTTCCCGGCGGCGCGCCTGAAGCGCAGAAGTTCATCCGGGAGCAGACCGAACGAATGGCGCAAGTCATCCGCGAAGGCAACATCCGCGCGGAATGAGATCTCGACGTTGTTTCCAACGATACGGCGAGCCGCGCGCGGCCGCTGGTAAGAACCAGAGCGAGGTCTAGGTGGAGCAGCAATCGGGATCATCGAGTGCGGACGGGAGGGGCAAGCCGGTACGCGTCGGCGTCATTGGTGTCGGCGAATTCGGTGCGTCGCTGGCGATTCGCGACCGGCATACGCAAGCGGTCAGCGTCTGCGCATTCGCCGACCTTGACGTCGAACAAGCGCAGGCGCGTCTGGTGCGCGCGGGATTGAGCCGCGACAGCATTGAAGTGTGCGACTCACGCCCGCAGGCGGTCGCCGCGCTCGAGCGGGGCGCGAGGGTGCTGACCGCGGATGCGTCGCTGTTGCCGGGCCTGCCGATCGACATTCTCGTCGATTCGACCGGCCATCCGGAAGCTGCCGCGCGGATGGCCGAGGCCAGCATCGCCAACGGCCTTCACGTCGCGATGGCGTCGAAGGAATGCGACTCGGTGATCGGGCCGCTCCTGTACCGCAAGGCAAGAGCGGCCGGCGTGGTGTACACGCCGGTCGATGGCGACCAGCCCAGCCTGCTGATGAAGCTGATTGGCTGGTCGCGTGAACTCGGCTTGAAGATCGTCGCGGCCGGC
>JBEVJQ010000345.1:0-6670 GCA_040510055.1 Burkholderiaceae bacterium
CAGTGGCCTGTTCGGCAAGTTGCTCGGCGCCGGCAAGCGGCTGGTCACGGGCGAGTCGCTGTTCACCACCGTCTATACCAACCAGGACAGCGTGCGGCGGCGCGTGGCGTTTGCCGCGCCCTACCCCGGCAAGATCGTCCCGGTGGATCTTAAGCAGGTCGGTGGCCGGCTGATCTGTCAGAAGGACGCGTTTCTCTGCGCCGCCCGCGGCGTGAGCCTCGGGATCGCGTTCCAGAAGCGGCTCGGCGTCGGCTTCTTCGGCGGCGAGGGCTTCATCATGCAGAAGCTGGAGGGCGACGGGCTGGTGTTCTTCCATGCCGGCGGCACGCTCCAGGAGCGCAGGCTCGGCCATGGTGAGCGGCTCAAGGTCGATACCGGCTGCCTCGCGGCCATGACCAGCGAGGTCGACTACGACATCCAGTACGTCGGCAAGATCAAGACCGCATTGTTCGGCGGCGAAGGCCTGTTCTTCGCGGTATTGCGCGGTCCCGGCACGGTCTGGCTGCAGTCGCTGCCGTTCTCGCGGCTGGCCTCCCGGATCTTCGCCGCCGCGCCCCAGGGCGGCGGCCAGATGCGCGGCGAAGGCAGCCTGCTCGGTGGGCTCGGCAATATCCTCGACGGCGACAAATGACCGGCGACTTCGCTCCGGATCGAAGGTGCGCAGGGATGGAGTTTCGACCCACTGCCGTCGCAGCGCCTCGCCGGCCAGGCGCGAGCGGGCCCCGACGGACACCAAGGAGGTGACCTTAAATGATCGAAGCCAGGATCGAATCGCTGCGCACCCGCGTCGTGCTGGTGCCGCTCAAGCGACCTTTGGGGACCGGCAGCGGCAGCATCGAGCGGGTCCCGCTGGTGCTGGCCGACCTGACCACCAGTGACGGTGTCACGGGCTCGAGCTACATCTTCGTGCCCAATCCACTGGCCGCGCGACCGACCGCGCAATTGATCGACAACGCTGCCCAGATCATCGTCGGACAGGCCGCGGAGCCGCTCACGATCGAAGCGCTGCTGGCGCGACGCTTTCGGCTCCTGGGCGCGCTGGGGCTGGTCCAGTACGCGATCGCGGCGATCGACATGGCGTTGTGGGACGCGTTCGCCAAGGCGCGCGGCCTGCCGCTGGCAAAGGCGCTCGGCGCTGGCCTGGCTGCCACTCCCGCGTACGACAGTCGCGGTCTCGGCTTGCAGGGCGAAGCCGCGGTGCTGGCAGAGGCCGACAGCATGCTGGCCGAGTCCGGGCTGTCGGCGATCAAGCTGCGGCTGGGATATGCCAGCTCGTCCGAGGACGTCGCAGTGGCGCGCGCGTTGCGCCGGGCACTTCCCTCTTCGGTCCATTTGATGACCGACTACAACCAGTGCCTGCTGCCGGCGCAGGCGGCTGAACGCGCCCAGGCACTTGATGACCTGGGACTGGCCTGGATCGAGGAGCCGACCCTGGCGCATGATCATGCCGGCCACGCGGCGCTAGCCCGCAATACCGTTACGCCGATCCAACTGGGCGAGAACTTCGAGGGCCCACGCGACATGGCCCGCGCGCTGGCGGCCGGTGCCTGCGATCTGGCGATGCCGGACCTGATGCGCATCGGCGGCGTGACAGGGTGGATCCGCGCCGCCGCGCTCGCCGACGCGGTGCAGATGCCGATGTCCTCGCACGTGTTCCCGGAGTTCTCCGCCCACTGCCTGGCTGCCACGCCGACCGCCCATTGGCTCGAATACATGGACTGGGCCGAGCCGATCCTCGCGGAACCGCTGGAACTGCGTGACGGAAAGGCCTGGCCGTCGGCTCGGCCGGGCGCGGGCGTCGCGTGGAACGAAGAAGCCGTCCGGCGCTACCTGATGAGTTAGATGAGTGATGAGTTAGACGAGGCCCGCCGGGCCCTTGCGGCTTCTGCCGGTGAACCTCGAGTGCATACCCGGGGGGCGGGCGGCCGCAGTCAAACGAGCCCGCCGAACGAAAGGACCTCGTCCAGGTAATCGGCGAAATCCGACATGCCATGGTCGCTGCCGTCGAGGATGCGATGGCGCGCCCCCGGATAGCGCGCAACCATCTCGCGCCAGTCGAGCAGTTCGTCGCCCTTGGCCGCGATCAGCAGGTAGCGTTGCGGATCGGTGATCGGCGTCGACTCGACTTCGATCGTGCGCAGCTCGTCGAGGTAGTGTCGCTCGAACCGGAACGGCTGGCCGTCGTGGTAGCCGGTCTGCTCGCCGACGAAGCCGACCAGGTCTCGCGCCGGATGCACGGCCGGGTTTAGCAGCACGGCCCGGGCGCCGCAGCGCTCTGCGAGCCAAGTCGCGTAACAGCCACCGAGCGAGCTGCCGACCAGCAGGTCGTCACGATCGGGCCCGATCTGCTGTCGGACCAGCGCCATTGCGACCGCCGGTGATGGCGGCAGATCGGGGGCGACGAAGCGCTCGGCCAACCCCAGCGACTGCATCCGCCGGTCCAGCAGCCGCGCCTTGAACGACTGCGCCGACGACCGAAAGCCGTGCAGATAGATCAAACGCCGGGTTGGCGCGGTCGCGGCTATCGGGGCACTCGGGGCGGTCGATGCGCTCGGGGCGGTCGATGCGCTCGGGGCGCTCGGTGCGGTCGGCGACGAGCGCGCGGCGGGCACGGGCGGCGCGGAGGGCGATGGCGACATCGAGGGCAGACGGATCAGGCATTCGACGCCGCGATGGTCGCGGTCGGCGCCGGACCCGTCAACGACCGAGCGCCGCCAGCAGCTTGCCGTGGATGCCGCCGAATCCGCCGTTGCTCATCACCAGGATGCGATCGCCTGCGCGGGCCTCGGCGACGATCTCGTCGACCAGCACGTCGAGTGAATTGCTGACCCGCGCCCGGGCACCCAGCGGTGCCAGCGCCGAGGTCGGATCCCAGCCGAGGCCGGCGCCGTAGCACCAGACGCGAGCGGCGCCGTCGAGGCTGCCCGGCAACTGCGCCTTCATCGTGCCCAGCTTCATCGTGTTCGAACGCGGCTCGATCACGGCCAGGATCCGGCCGGGATCGCGCTCGCCGCCGGCATCCATCCGCGCCCGCAACCCGGCCACCGTGGTACGGATCGCCGTCGGATGGTGGGCGAAGTCGTCGTAGACCGTGACGCCGCGGACCGTGCCGCGATCCTCGAGCCGGCGTTTGACGCCGCCGAACCGCGCCAGCGCCGCGGCCGCGACCGTGGGGGCGACCCCGACGTGTTCGGCAGCCGCCATCGCCGCGATCGCATTGGCACGGTTGTGATCGCCATCGAGCGGCAGTTCGACGGTGGCGAGGCGCGATTCGCCGCGCCAGACTTCGAACACCTGTCCCGACGATTGCGCGCGCACCGCGCGCGGATGCCAGCCCCCCGCCACCTCGGTCCTGACGACTTCGGACCAGCAGCCACGGGCCAGCACCCGCTCCAGCGCGGGCTCGGTGCCATTGACCACGAGTCGCCCGCCGGACGGAACGGTACGCACCAGGTGGTGAAACTGGGTCTCGATTGCCTCGAGGTCGCGAAAGATGTCGGCGTGGTCGAACTCGAGGTTGTTCAGGATCGACGTTCGCGGCCGGTAATGGACGAACTTCGAGCGCTTGTCGAAGAACGCGGTGTCGTATTCGTCGGCCTCGATCACCACGTGACGACCGCCGCCGAGCCGCGCCGACACCGGAAAGTTGCCCGGCACGCCCCCGATCAGAAACCCTGGTTCGCGTCCACCGACCTCGAGGATCCAGGCGAGCAGCGAGGCCGTGGTCGTCTTGCCGTGGGTTCCGGCCACGGCCAGGACCCAGCGTCCGTGCAGCACCTCTTCGGCCAGCCATTGCGGGCCCGAGATGTAGTCGGCGCCCTGCTCGAGGATCGCCTCCATCAGCGGATTCCCGCGCGAGACGACATTGCCGATCACGTAGACGTCGGGCGCGAGCGACGTCTGCCCGGCATCGAATCCCTCGATCAGTTCGATGCCGAGCGCCCGTAGCTGGTCGCTCATCGGCGGGTAGACGTTGGCGTCGCAACCGGTGACACGGTGTCCGGCCTCGTTCGCGATCGCGGCGATCCCGCCCATGAACGTGCCGCAGATTCCGAGGATGTGAATGTGCATCGTGTTGCGTCCAGCGCGGACCGACCCGTTCGGCGCGCCGCCGCTTCGGTCACTTGATCCGTCACGGCCGCTGGATCGCCAACCCCGATCGCGGCCGTCGGGTCGATGATAGCCACGCCCTCGCGGCGCCCCGGTCGCGGCCGACGACCGGCGCCCCGCTTCGCGCTCGACACAACCATCATGACCACGGCCGCAACACTCTGGCCGCACCCGGGGCCGGGCTGCGGTCGCTTGTTCCGGTCGCGGTCGCTCGTTCCGGCCGCGGTCGCTGGTTCCGGTGGCGGTCGCTCGGCCGGGACGACGGCGGCTCCGCCGCGATGCCTCTGTTCGTCGGGCGGCGCCTTCGGCAACCGACGCAGGCTGGGAAGTACCATCGACCGCCGCCATGCCGACCGCGCCTTCCGACGAACCGACCGCATCCGGTGCAGCGACCCGGCCCTGGCAGCTGCCGGCGTTCATGCGGCTGTGGGAGGCGCGGCTCGCCGGCACGGCAGGAAACCAGATGCTGCTGGTCGCGATCGGCTGGCATATGTACGAACTGACCCGCAGTGCCTGGGATCTCGGGCTGGTCGGGCTGTTCCAGTTCGTGCCGGCGCTGGTGTTCGCGCTGCCGGCCGGCCAATTGGTCGACCGCCGCCACCGGGGCCGGATCCTTGCCGCCTGCTTTGCGCTCCAGGGTGCCGCCTCGCTGCTGCTGCTGGCCGCGGTCGCGCTGCGTGCCGACTCGCGCTTCCTGCTGCTCGCGACGTCGGTCGCTCTCGGCGCCGTCCGCGCGCTGCAGATGCCGGCCCAGCAGGCACTGGTGCCGATGTTGGTCCCGCCGCCGATGTTGGCCCGGACGATGGCGTTCAGTTCATCGGGGATGCAGGCCGCCATCATCGGCGGGCCTGCGGTCGGAGGCTTGCTGTTCGTCTTCGGGATGACCACCGTCTACGCCGTCTGCATGCTGCTGTTCGTCATCGCCGGCGTGCTGGTCGCGCGGCTGCGCTACCCGTATCGGCCGCCTGCCCGCGAGCCGGCGACGTGGGCCACGGCACTGGCCGGCCTGCGCTTCATCGGGCAACGCAAGCCGGTGCTCGGCGCCGTGTCGCTCGACCTGTTCGCCGTGCTGCTCGGCGGCGCGATCGCGCTCCTGCCGATCTATGCGGCCGACATCCTGCACGTCGGCGCCTCCGGACTGGGGCTGCTTCGTGCTGCCCCGGCCGTCGGCGCGCTGCTGATGTCGGTGGTGCTGACCCGATGGCCGATGGAGCGCCACGTCGGCCGCAAGCTGCTGCTGGCGGTCGCGGTGTTCGGGCTCTGTACCATCGTCTTCGGCCTGTCGACCGATTTCGTGCTGTCGCTGGTTGCGCTCGCCGTCTCGGGCGCGGCCGACATGGTCAGCGTCGTCGTGCGCCAGACCCTGGTACAGCTCGAGACGCCCGATGCGATGCGCGGGCGGGTCAGCGCCGTCAATTCGATCTTCATCGGCGCCAGCAACCAACTCGGCGAGTTCGAGTCCGGTGCCATGGCGGCCCTGATCGGGCCGGTGGGGTCGGTTGTCCTCGGCGGCGTCGGGACGCTGGCCGTGGCGCTGGCCTGGTTCAGGCTGTTCCCGACGCTCGCGAGGCGCGATCGAATGGGCGAGCCGGTGCCGGAACCGGCGCTGCCGCGCGCCGTCGACGATCACCGGTGACCACCGACCGCGGGTCAGCGCCTCAGCCGTTCCCGGCTCGCTCCGCTAGGTAGTCCATCATTCGCGTCGCCGCCGGCGGCACCAGGTTCGGCGCCAGTGAACAGATGGCGAACCGGCGCTCTGCCCAACGATCGGACAGCGGGATCATCTCGACTTGTCCGGCCGATGAGTAGAGCTTCGAAAGCTGCAGGGGCAGCACGCTGATGCCCAGTCCGGCCGCGACGACGCGGAATGCGGCATCGAAGCTCGAGACGATCACACGATAGTCGATCGTGTGGCCGATGCGCGCGGCGGCCCGCTGCAGCGTTCCGTGAACCGCGCTCGACGGCTGCATCCCGACGTGCTGGAACTCCAGCGTCTGGGCGAAGCCGATGGCCTTGCGTCCGATCAGCGGATGACCGCCATAGACGGCGAGCGCGAGATGATCGCTGCGATACGGCCGGGTCTGGAGTCCCGGGAAGTCGGCGCTGTCCCAGCAGACGCCCAGCGATGCCCGCCCCTCGCGGACCAGGCGGACGACGTCGCGCGACACCCGTTCCTCGATGTCGACCTTGATGGCGCCATTGGCCGGATCGCGCATGAAGACCGCCACGTCCTCGAGCAGCGATCCGGCAATCGCCGAGACGCTGGCGACCATCCGGACGTGGCCCCGGATGCCGCCGCGGAACGAGGCGATGTCCGACTCGATCCGCTGCGCCGTGAACAGCATCGTGCGCGCGTGATCGAGCAGCGCCAGCCCGGCCGGCGTCGGCGTCACCCCACGGCGGCCGCGATCGAGCAGCGCAGTACCCACCGTCGTCTCGAGTTGCGCCAGCCGCTTGCTGATCGCCGACGGCTCGATGTGTGCTTCATCCGCCGCGAGCTTGATGTTCCGGTGCTCGCAGACCGCAGCGAACAGCCGCAGGGTTTTCAGGTCGAGGTCAT
>JBEVJQ010000346.1:0-8173 GCA_040510055.1 Burkholderiaceae bacterium
AGGGCCAGCATCGCAACGAGCCCGCCCTCGCCGTTGTTGTCGGCGCGCAGGACCAGCACGACGTACTTGAGCGAAACGATGACGGTCAGGGTCCAGAAGAAGATGGACAGGATTCCGTAGACGTTGTCCGCGCTGAACGACACGTGTCCCGAACCGAATACCTCCTTCATGGAATAGAGCACGCTCGTGCCTATGTCGCCGTAGACCACCCCCACCGCACCGAGAGTCATGGCCAGAAGGGACGAATTGGAGGTCTTTTCCATGGTTGGCTGCAGGCTCCGCCAAAGTTCGAGTTTGCACAAGACCCCGTTCCGGGGTTCTGCGAGCAGGCTATCTGCTGGCGCTGCTCGGTGAGTCAGGCCATCTGCCGGCGATGTCGATGAGTCAGGCCATCTGCCGGCGATGCCGGTGAGTCAGGCCATTAGTGCAACCGCTGAGCGCCACGTGCTCGCCGCGCGGCGAACACCGTCTGCATCACCCGCTGCGTCGCGACGTTGAGCTGATCCTGATTGACCGAGTGGCCGGCCTCCTCGAGGATGTCTAGCGTCGCGGCGGCATTGACCCGGCCCAGTCGTCGCAGCGCCGTCTCGCCATGGATCACGGGGACGACGGAGTCGAGCCGTCCGTGGACGAGGTGGATCATCGCCGGCACCTGGTCGCCGTCGACCGGAATCCGGTAGAGGCGTGCGGCGAAACCGACGACCACCGCGGCGACCTGGGTCGGAGCGAACGCCAGTTCCAGCGCGACAGAGGCGCCCTGCGAGAAGCCGACGACGAGGGTCTGCGGACAGCCCAGTTCGTCCTCATGCTGCAGGGCCGTGATCCGTTCGACGAGCCGGTCGGCCTCGTGTCGCACCGAGGCCGCCCGCACCGGGTATTCGCCAGGATCGACCCAGTAGCGCCGTGATGCGGGTGCGACTGACTCGGTGCCGATGTGCGGTGCGGCCAGCAGTACGGCGCGAGCCGAGCGGAACTTCAATTGCCAGGCGATGGCCGCGGTGACGATCCGTCCAGGACTCGAACCGGCGCCATGGAGCATCACCAGGAGCCGGCGCGGCGCGCCGCCGGCAAGCGGTGGCATATCGATGTCGGTCGTCTGCAGCGGACTCATTGGCGCGGCCCGTCGTCGCCGGAGGGCAGGCCGGCGGCACGGGCGATCGCGCGGCCGTAGGCCTGCTCGTCGATCGGAGCGCCATTGCGTTGCGCCTGCCAGATGGTCTCGGCCAGGCACTCGATCAGGGCGTGCGCGGCCTCGTGCTCGGATCCGGTCCGGGCGGCCAAGGTCTGCCATGCCAGGCGAATGCCCTTCGGCTGGTCGATTCCGATCTGCTCGGCGATCGAGAGGTGGAGCGATAGGTGCAGGAACGGATTGGTCCGGCCGGCCTCGGGCGGGTAGGACGCCGCGACGGCACGTTCGGCATCGTCGAAGTCGCCGTGGTATTCGGGGTGGCGTCCGATCCAGTCGGCGGCCAACGCCTCGAGCGGCGTCAGCGGCAGGTCGTTGCGACGCTTGCGCCAGGCGGCGCAGAAGAAGCGACGCACTTCGGCTGGGCTGGGATCGAACATGTGGGTCGGTAGGAGGTCGGGCGCGTCGTCAGGGTCGCGACGGCGGGGCGGGGGTTTTGGGATGGTACGGGCAGAGATCGCTCACGGGACAGCGCCAGCAGTCCGGTGACCGGGCCTTGCAGAGGTAGCGGCCGTGAAGGATCAGCCAGTGGTGGGCATTCTTCAGGAACGGCTGCGGGACGGCGCGCATCAGCTTGCGTTCCACTTCGTCGACGGTGGTGCCGCGGGCCAGTCCCAACCGGTTCGCAACGCGGAAAATATGCGTGTCGACGGCGATCGTCGGCTGGCCGAACGCGGTGTTGAGCACGACGTTGGCCGTCTTGCGACCGACCCCCGGCAACGCCTCGAGCGCGGCGCGCTCGGCCGGGACCTCGCCACCGTATTGCTCGACCAGGATCCGGCAGGCGCCGATCACGTTCTTTGCCTTGTTGCGATAGAGGCCGATCGTGCGGATCCGTTCGGCCAGTCGGTCGACACCCAGCGCCAGCATCGTCTCGGGCGTCGGCGCCTCGACGAACAATGCGCGCGTCGCCAGGTTGACGCTGCGATCGGTTGCCTGGGCCGAGAGGATGACGGCTACCAGCAACTGGAACGGCGTCGTGAACTCCAGTTCGGTACGCGGTTCGGGATTGAGGGCGCGCAGCCGTTCGAACAGGACCTGCCGATCGGCGCGCTTCATCGGCGCCGTCAGCGCGGCCGGCGGGCGTCGGCGAGGATGATCACAAGCCGGCGCGCACGCTCGTCGGGGTCGGACAGGTGGGCGATCGCGCTGCCCGGATCGGCTGCCGGCGCCTTGGCCGCCGGCAGCGCGTCAGCGGCCGACGATCCGACCCGTCGCCGTTGTCGTTCCTGGTGCCAGCGCCGGGCGCGGTCGGCGTCGGCCGGGGCCCACGGAGCAGCCACCGGTTCGATCCGGATACAGTCGACCGGGCAAGGGGGGAGGCACAACTCGCAACCGGTACAACGCTCGGACAGGACGCGGTGGCGGTGGCGCGGGGCGCCGACGATCGCATCGACGGGGCAGGCCAGCACGCACTTCACGCAGCCGATGCAGACCGCCTCGTCGATCGTGGCGGTCAGGCGGGTTGCGATCGGCGTGCAGTCATCGGCCGGATCGACAAGCGGTCGGCCGAGCAGGGCGGCCAGCCGGGCGATCGTCTCGCGGCCACCGGGGGCGCAGCGGTTGATTGCCTCGCCAGCGGCAACGGCGCGGGCGTATGGCAGGCATCCGGGATGGCCGCAGCGCTCGCATTGGGTTTGCGGCAGCAGCCGGTCGATCGCCGCGACGGATATGCTCGGCGGCATCGAGCGTGTGGCGACAGTCAACGCTTCCCGATGCTGCGCTTCTCGGCACCGGCGATGAACTCGCGAACCACTGGATAGATGTGCTCGCGCCAGCGCCGGCCGCTGAAGATCCCATAGTGACCCGCCCCGGGTGCCTCGAAATGCCGATGCAACTGCGGCGCGATCCCGGTACAGAGCGCGTGCGCGGCCTTGGTCTGGCCGACTCCCGAGATGTCGTCCAGCTCCCCCTCGATCGTCAGCAGCGGCACACCCGTGATGTCCTTCGGCTTGACCAGAATGTCCTTCCCTTCGAACGGCACGACCCATTTCCCGCGTGGCAGCAGGTGCTCCTGGAATACGAAGCGGATGGTCTCGAGGTAGTAGTCGGCCGGCAGGTCGAGCACGGCGTTGTACTCGTCGTAGAACTCGCGGTGACTGTCGGCATCCTCTTCGTCGCCGCGGACCAGGTTCAGGTAGAAGTCCCAGTGCGACTGCGCATGCCGGTCGGGGTTCATCGAGACGAATCCCGCATGTTGCAGAAACCCGGGGTAGACGCGACGCCCTGCGCCCGGATATTTGCCGGGGACGCGATGGATCACGGTGCGCTCAAACCAGCCAAAGGGCTTCTTCACCGCCAGGTCGTTGACCCGAGTCGGACTCTGGCGTGAGTCGATCGGGCCGCCCATCATCGTGAGGCTGGCGGCCTGGCGTTGATCCTTCAACGTCGCCATGATCGAGGCGGCCGCCATCACCGGGACGGTCGGCTGGCAGACCGAGATCAGGTGAACCATCGGGCCCAGGTGGCGGATGAACTCGATCGCGTAGGCCACGTAGTCGTGGAGGTGGAATTCGCCCTCGCGCATCGACACCATCCGCGCGTCGAGCCAGTCGGTGATCAGCACGTTGTGCGCGGGCAGCATGGTGCGCACCGTATCCCGCAGGAGGGTCGAGTGGTGGCCCGACAGCGGCGCGAATATCAGCACCGTCGGGTCGCCGGCGCGGTGATCGAGCTTTGGGGGCAGCATCCGCTCGAAGCGGATCAGGCGGCAGAACGGCTTGGCCAGTTCGACCTTCTCGACGATCGGTACCTCGGTGCCCTCGACCACGACCGATGCGATCCCGAAGGCCGGCTTCTCGTACTCCTTGCCCAGCCGGTACATCAACTCGAAGCCGGCAGCCACGCGCGTGGCCATGGGCCCGTAGCTGAACGGGCTGTACGGGTTGCTGAACAGCTTGCTCATCGCGTCGGCCCAACCCGAGACCGGGTTCAGGATGGTGCGTTGAGCCTCGCGAATCTGATAGAGCATCACAGGGCATCTCCGACGACCGGTAGACGCCGGTCCGCATTGCGAGATTTTCTCAAATTATCAATCCTCGCAAGTTGCGGACCCCGCTTTCGATGCACTGGAACGTGACTTTCTCCTGCAATCCGTTCTGTCGCAGGCGGGCAGCGAGGCAGCCGAAGTCGATTTCAGCCAGTGGGTGGTCCTGCGCGGCGCAGGTGAACACGTGGCGCTCTGCGCCGGTTCGCGGGTCGCGGAGGCGCTGGACGCATTGGCCGCAGACGCCCTTCATCATGCACTGCATCGGCGAATTTACCGATGCCAGTGCAACATGGCCGGCAGCCAGTCGCCCGCCGAGCCAGTCGGCATGCGCTTCGGCGACGGCGGCCATCATCCTGTCGGAGCCGATCGCGATCAATCGGTCGACGGCGGCCGGGACGACCTCGCGCCCGGTACCACCGTTGCCGGGGGCCTGCGCGACGTCCGCTGAAGCTTTCGTGATCCTTTCATCTGCCCAGTGGCGTAGTCCGTCGATGACGGTGCCGACGATGGTTCGGTCATGGGGACGGCGGGCCTCGATAGTTGGGGTGGATTCGCAACACCAGATCACCGTGTCGGCCGCGGCCTCGATCGCTTCGGGCAGGAAAAGGTCGGCGCGATCGCGGTAGCCGGCGATGTAGAGCACGCGCGAGCCCTGTTCGCGGAACGCGGCGCCGATCGAGAACAGCACCGCGTTGCCGAGGCCGCCGCCGACGAGCAATACAGTCTCTCCGCCGCGGATCTCGGTCGGCTTGCCGACCGGACCCATGAGGACCACCGACTGGGCTGGCCGAAGCTCGCGGCTGAGCCGCGAAGACGCACCGATCTCCAGGACGATGAGGCTGACGGTCCCGGCGTCGCGATCGACCGAGGCGCCGGTCAGCGCCAGCCCCTCCATTGCCGGCTGGCCGCCGAGGCGCTCGACGTTCTGCAACCGGTAGAACGACCCGGGTGCGAACCGCCTCGCCGCCAGCGGTGCCGCGACCACGACCTCGTGAACGCGACGCGCCAGCGGTCGCACCGCTCGGACCGTCGCGACCAGACCGGGCCCGAGCGTCGCGGCGGCGTCGCGCCCGGTCGGTTGCCGACGGCGCAGCGCGGAATCGATCACGACGGCGGCCTGGCGTGCCGACGCCATCGCCTTGACGACATTCCCGGCATACGAAGGGTGCAGGTCCCCGAGCGCCGAGACCAGGCGTCCGTCGGGCTCGCGATGAACGAACACTTCGACGGCCGAAGGCTTCGGATCGCCGTCGGCGACTGCCACCGGATGGCCGTCGCGGTCGCGGGTGACGAAGCCACGCTGACCGGTCGCGCGAAGATAGGTGTCGGGCTCCTCGTCGGCGAGGACGGTGTTCGGCGCGGTCCCGGCCGCGACGAAGATTGTCCGCGCCGCAAGGCGAGAGACGCGGCCGGAGGCGTCCGGTAACGCCTTGCCTCCGGTCGCGGCGGGATCCAGGGACTGGGAATCGACCGGGGCGGAATCGACGGGGTCGGGATCGACCGGGGCGGAATCGACAGCGGCGAGATCGACGGCGGTAACCGCACCCGACGCGTCGACCTCGAACCGCCGCGGGGCGCGCAATTCGACGAAACGGATCCCTTCGCCGAGCGCGCGCTGCAACTCCTCGTGGTTCAACCGGTAGGCCGGGCTGTCGATCAGCCGGCGACGATAGACGATGGTGGAACCGCCCCATGACTGCAGCAGGTCCAGCACCCGCGCGGTCTCGCCGACGGCGCTGGCCCGCGCGCGCTCGGCACGGAGCGCCCGAGCGTGAGCGATGAACTCGAGCGCGATCTCGCGATCCTCGCCGTCGGGCGATGCCTCCCAGGCCGGGACGACGCCAGCGGCTTCCAGCGTTTCGTGGCGGACGAGGAACTTCTCCACCTGGGTCGCGTAGTAGGCCAGCGCCTCGGTCGCCGTGTCCACGGCCGTCAGGCCGCCACCGACGACGACGACCGGCAACCGCACCTGCAGGTTCGCCAGCGAATCGGCACGCGCGGCGCCGGTCAGTTGCAGCGCCATCAGGAAGTCGCTGGCGGTGCGCACCCCGTCGGCCAGTCCGTTCTCGATCGTCAGCGTCCGCGGCGAGCCCGCGCCGAGGCACAGGGCGATGTGGTCGAAGCCGGCGGCGAACGCGTCGCGCGTGCCGAGCTGCGAACCGAACCGCGTCCCGCCGACATGCCGGAACCGGCAGCGCCGCTCGAGCAGCAGCCGGATCAGCGTCAGATTGTTCTTGTCCCAGCGTACAGTGATGCCGTACTCGGCCACGCCACCGAAGCCGCCGGCGGCCCGGTCCGACAACGGCTGCTCGAGCAGGGCGATATCGCGAACCGGCTCCGGATCGGCACCGACCAGGGTCGGCGGCAATGGCTCGATCTTCAGCGCATCGATCGCCAGCACGCGATGACCGGCATTGAGCAGGTGATGAGCCAGCGTGTAGCCCGCGGGCCCGAGCCCGGCCACGAGGACCTCGTAGCCGCTGTCGGGTTCCGGAAGCCAGCGCCGCAGCTTCATCGGATTCCAGCGGGTGAGCAGCGAGTAGATCTCGACGCCCCAGGGCAACTCGAGGACGTCGCGTAGCGTCCTGGATTCGGCCGCCGGGATGTCGACCGGCGTCTGCGTCTGGAACACGCAGGCCTTCATGCAGTCGTTGCAGATCCGGTGACCGGTACCGGCGACCATCGGGTTGTCGATGACGATCACGGCCAGCGCCGCCAGCGGTAGCTGCCGCGCCTTGAGCCACTGGAACTCGGAGATCCGTTCCTCGAGCGGGCAGCCCGCCAGCAGCACGTCCTGGACCGAGCGGACGAATCGCAGCGGCTGCGGCGCGCCCGGTCCTGCTGCGGCAGGTGCGCGGTCGGGCCGTGCGATGATCCCCCGCGAGCAGGTGTCGCCTTCGTTCTCGTGGCAGTAGAGGCAGTAGTGGACCTCGTCATTGGCCAGCGCGAGGGTCGGGCCGCGGTCCGTGAGATCGAATGGAGCGCGTCCCGCGGCCCCGAGCCGCTCGCGTCCGGACGGCGCGTCGCGACATCGGGCGGCCACCTCCGGCGCCTGCGGGAGCGCGACGGTCTCGAGGTCATCGATCAGTGCCTCGGCCACGATCGGCTGGGGCTGGCGGAAGATGGTCGCTTCTCGGCCGGGAGCGCGGTGGTGACGACGGCCGGCGTCGGTGCCGGCCGCCCAGGCCGCATAGCGGCGGGCCTGTTCCAGCAGCGGCTCGACCTCGGGATCGGGGGGCGGATCGCCGCGGCGGCGCTTGCGCCCGGCACCGAGGGCCTGGAGCCGGCGGGCGAAGACGAGTTCATCGAAGCCGCCGTCGGCCTTGAAGCCGAACGACGGCCCAAGTGTCGCCGCCGCGGCGGCCGGGTCGAAGTCGCGCAGCGACTCGGGCGCGATGGTGAGCAGCGCCTGGCGCTTGACGAACTTCCACTTGGCCCAGACCAGGGGTTCCAGCGCCGCCTGGCGCTCGCGCAGCGCCTCGAGTGCTTCATCGATGCCGAACAACTGCGCGATGAAAACCTCGAACGGCGGCGCCAGCGCGAACAGCAACGCCGCTTCTTCGCGCCTATCCTCGGCAGCGGACCCGGGTGCCGGCGCGACCTGATCGGCCAGGGCGGCGCGCTCGCGCGCCTCGAGCAGACGGCTGGCCAGCGCCGAATCGTGGTCTGCGACGAACGTCAGGAACGCAGCGTCTACCGCTTCGAGCCCCGGACGCTCGTGGAACTGGTCGAAGCGGAGCCCGAAACCCGGTTCAAGCGGTGCCGTCATCGGCTGCGGTCATCGCGGCCGCGGCGGCCGGGCCGTTCCGGCCCCGCGCCCGCGCCTCATCCCTTCAGGTACTGGAGCTTGTCCTTGACGTCCTTCCAGTCATCGGCATCGGGCGGCCCCGGCTTGGTCCGCGTGATGCTCGGCCACTCCTTGGCCTTCTCGATATTGATCGCGATGAATTGCTTCTGCTCGGGCGGAACGTCCTCCTCGGCCCGGATCGCCTCGACCG
>JBEVJQ010000347.1:0-5384 GCA_040510055.1 Burkholderiaceae bacterium
CTGATCCTGGGGTCGGCACTGACACTGGCGCTAGGAACTTTCGGCGTCCGGCTGGCCGTTGCGCAGACCTCGGAGCCGCCCGGCGGTGCGACGCGGATCGTCGTCGGATACGCCGCGGGCGGGGCCGCGGACCTGGTCGCCCGGGCGTACGCCGAGCAGCTTCGCGCCCAGGGGATGGGCCCGGTGACGGTCGACAACCGGCCCGGCGCGTCCGCGCGGCTCGGGCTCGAACTGGTGAAGAATGCCCGGCCCGATGGCCGCACGCTCTACCTCGGCCCGTCGCCACTGTTCGCGATCTTTCCGTTGACCTACCGCAATCCCGGCTACGACCCCGACAAGGACCTCCGGCCCGTGGCACAGCTGGTCGATATCCCGACGGCTCTCGTAACGGGCGCGTCGCAACCGTACCGGACCATGGCGCAATACGTGACCTGGGCCAAGGCACACCCGGAAAAGGCAAATCTCGGCGTGGCCACGCTCGGCAGCTCGGGCCATCTCGGCACGGCGGCTCTCGGTCAGGAACTCGGCCTCGACTTCGTCCCGGTCGCCTACAAGGGCGCCGCACCGATGCTGGTCGACGTCGTTGCTGGCGAGCTGTCGATGGGCTGGGATGCGGTAGCGAGCATGATGCCGCTGTTCAACAGCGGCAAGATCCGCTTCCTCGGCCTCAGCGGTTCGCAGCGGATCGCGGCACTGTCCGACGTTCCGACGCTGGCCGAGCAAGGCTTTTCGCAGTACCAGCACGCGACCAGTTGGTATGGCATCTTCGCTCCGACGGCGACCCCGGACCGGACCGTGGCCGACCTCGAGCGCGCCTTCGGCGAGGCCTCGAAGCAACCCGACCTGATCCGCAAACTCGAGACCAACGGGTTGCTGGTCAAGCCGATGGACGGCGCAGCCCTCGCCGCGAGGATCCAGACGGAGCGTCGCTACTGGCAACCGATCGTCAAGCGCGCCGGTGTCGTTGTCGACGACTAGGGCGGCGCGGGCAGCGATTGGCGACGTCCGATGAGCGACGTCCGATGAGCGACGATCGAACGCTGGCGCGAGCGACGGCGACCGAACTGGTCGCGCTCGTGGCGAGCGGCAAGCTGTCGCCGGTCGAACTCGTGCGCGCCTCTCTGGCTCGTGCCGAACGGCTGCAGCCGCAGCTGAATTGCTTCATCACGCTGTGCGGCGACCGGGCAATCGACGAGGCCCGTGCGGCCGAGCGCGAAGTCGCGCGCGGCCAACGCGTTGGCCGGCTCCATGGCATCCCGTTCACCGTGAAGGACCTGGTCGACACGGCCGGCGTCCGGACCACGTTCGGCGCCGTTCCTTTTGCCGACCGCGTGCCGGCCGAGGACGCCGTCGCCGTCGGCCGACTCCGCGCCGCAGGCGCAATCCTGATCGGCAAGACCACGACGCCCGAGTTCGGCTCCAAGTGCCTGACCGATTCGCCGCTGTTCGGACGCACCCGCAATGCCTGGCACGCGGGGCGGACCAGCGGCGGCTCGAGCGGCGGTGCCGCGGTGGCCACTGCCGCCGGCATCACCGCGATCGCGATTGCAACCGACGGCGGCGGATCGACCCGGATTCCGGCCGCCTGCAACGGCGTGGTCGGTTTCAAACAGACGATTGGCGCCGTCCCGCACGGCCAGGCGCTCGACTTGATCGCAAACCAGACCTACGTGACACCGACGACGCGAACCGTCGCCGATACCGCGTTGATGATGACCGTGATCGGCGGCGAGCACCGGGTCGACCCCTGGTCGATCGGCATCGTGCGCCCCGACTACGAGGCCGCGGTTCGCACCGACGGCGATCTCCGCGGGCGGCGCGTGCTCGCCTGCCTGGCGCCTCCTGGTCGCCCGGTCGCGGCCGATGTCCGGGCAGCGTTCGAGAACGCGCTGGCGCGGTTGCGGGCGCTGGGCGCCGAGATCGACTGGTTCGATGGCGCGGGCTTCGAGGTCGAACCGATCTGGCGCGTCATCAATCACACGGTCTGGCGCACACGGTTCGCGGCGCTGGTCGCCGAGCGGCCCGAGGCCTACAGCGAAACCTTCCGGCGCCAGGTTGCCTCGGCCGCCGACGTCGACGCCGTCACCTACCAGCAGGCGATGTTCGCGCGAACCGCGCTGTTCCATCGGACTCAGGCGCTGTTCGAGCGTGCCGACGTGCTGGCGATGCCGACACTCACTCGGACCGCGTTGCCGATCGAACAGGACCTGTTCGCGCCGATCGAGATCGACGGGCGTCCGTTGCACGGGATCCGCGAGCACTGGTTCCCATGGACCATGGTGTTCAACATGACGGGTCATCCGGCGATCAGCGTGCCCTGCGGATGGGGAGCAGAGGGACTGCCGTGCGCGCTGCAGTTGGTCGGCCGGTTCCGCGGCGATGCGCCGCTGCTCGAGATCGCCGCGCGGTTCGAAGCGTCCGCCGCCGCGGGTGATGGTCCGGCGATCGCGGAGGTCGACGAATCCCGCCCCGACGAGTCCCGCCCCGACGAATCGCGGCGCGACGAATCGCGGCGCGACGGGTCGGGCACCTGACGCCGCGCCGCGCCGGTGCCGATCAATCGACCCCAGGGCAGAACCGGCGGCGCGCGCTTCCGGCTCGCTGCGCTGCTCGTCATCGTGTTGCTGGGCGTGGCCAAGACCGTCGCCACCGACCCTGCCTGGTCCCAGACCAATGCCGGCGACGAAAAGCGATCGCTGCCGCGGTCCGAGGCCAGGGACGCCGGTGACGCTCTGCAGATCGGCTCCAAGCGCTTCACCGAGTCGTACATCCTCGGCGAGATAGTGATGCAGACCGTGCGCCGGGCCGGTGGCAGGGCCGAGCATCGCCAGGGCCTGGGCAACACGGCCATCGTGCTCGGCGCGCTCCAGAGCGGCAGCATCGACGTGTACCCGGAGTACACCGGCACCATCGCCCGCGAGATCCTCAAGCTCGACACCGTGCCCGACCTTGCGGCACTGAACACGCGGCTCGCGACGATGGGGCTGGCCGCGTCGGTGCCGCTCGGCTTCAGCAACGGCTATGCGCTCGCGATGCGCGCCGACGACGCCCGCGCCCGCGGGATCGGGACCCTGTCGGCACTGGCCTCGAACCCGTCGCTGCGCCTGGGCCTGACGCAGGAATTCATCGGCCGCGCCGACGGCTGGCCCGGCCTGAAGGCGCACTACGGGCTGCCGTTCGCGACCCCGCGCGGACTCGACCACGGGCTGGCCTACGAGGCGCTCGAGCAACGCCAGATCGACGTCATCGACGTCTACACCACCGATGCCAAGATCGACCGTTATGGCCTGGCCGTGCTCGCCGACGATCGTCGCTTCTTCCCCGGCTACGATGCGGTGCTGCTGCATCGTGCCGATGTTCCCCAGCGCGCACGCGCGGCCTGGCAGGCGCTGCAGGGCCTCGAACGGACCCTCGACGAGCCGACGATGCGGCGGCTCAACGCCCAGGCCGAACTCGAGAACCGCCCGTTCGCCGAAGTGGCGCGCGCCTGGCTCGCCCGCGCCGGCGGCAGCGGAGACGCGAAGTCCGGCTCGACGCAGGCCGATGCCGGAGGCGCCGGCTCGGGTGCGGGCTCGGATGCGGGCTCGGGCGCCGCCGCGGCACGCGACGGGGGTGGTGTGCTCGACAAGCTGTTCGCCGACGACCTGGTGCGACTCACGCTCGAGCACCTGGTGCTGGTGTTCGGGTCGCTCGCGATCAGCATGGCCGTGGGCGTGCCGCTGGGGGTGGTCGCGGCGCGCGTTCCAGCGGTCGCCAACACCCTGCTCGGTGTCGTCGGCGTCATCCAGACGATCCCGTCGCTGGCGCTGCTCGCGTTCCTGATTCCGCTGACCGGACGGATCGGCATCGTCCCGGCGTTCGTGGCGTTGATCCTCTATGCGCTGCTGCCGATCGTGCGCAACACCCACACCGGACTGCTGCAGGTGCCGCGTGGCATCAGCGAAGCCGCACGATCGCTGGGTCTGTCGAGCGGGCAGGTGATGCGGCTGGTCGAACTGCCGATGGCGCGGCCGACGATCCTCGCCGGCGTCAAGACTTCGGCCGTCATCAACGTCGGCACCGCCACGATCGCCGCGTTCATCGGGGCCGGCGGCTACGGAGAGCGTATCGTGACCGGGCTCGCACTGAACGACCACGCGACCCTGCTCGCGGGCGCCATCCCGGCGGCCGTGCTCGCGCTGTTGATCGACTGGGGCTTCGGGTGGATCGAACGACGTGAACGATGGCAGGCGTGATCGGCTGCCGGCGGCGTCACAGCCTCAGCGAGTCGGACAGATGCCTGAACACCGTGGCCACGCGCCGCAGATGCCGAGACTCGGGATGCGTGAGCAGCCAGAGCTCGGTCTGGCACTCATCGATGACGGCGGTCAGTTGATTCAGATCGGTGCGTGATTGCGCCAGGAAGATCGGCAGCACTCCGACGCCCAGCCCCGCCGCCACCAGTTCCATCACCGTCAGGATGCTGTTGACGCGATAACGCGGAGACGCCTTGGGAAAGTACCGTCTGCGCCAGATCACGGACGGATGGTCGGGCAACGCCTCATCGGGGGCAATCCACGAGGCCTTGCCGGCAGCGACGTCCTGGTAGCGACGCACCGAACTCTTTCTCGCGGCGAACAGTGCCACTCGGATCGGACCAACGTGTTTGCCCACGAGGTGCTGAGGCGGGCGCTTCGTGGCCCGGACGGCGATGTCGGCGTCACGCCGGGTCAGGCTGGTGAGTTCGTTGCCGGCATGCAGCTCGTATTCGAGCAGCGGATGGAGTGCGTCGAGTGTCTTGAGCGCCGGCGCGATCAGGCCGTGCAGGATGGTGTCCGTGGTGGTGACTCGAACCAGTCCCGATACCAGTTCCGGTCTGGACTGCGCCGCCGACCGTGCCCGTTCCAGTTGGCCTTCCAGCAGTTCGGCATGCTCGGTCAGCGATTGCGCCAGTTCCGACGGTGAGTAGCCCGCACGTGAGCGCTCGAACAGACGCTGCTCCAGCCCCCGTTCGATGCGGCGGATCGACCGGAACACCGTCGAGGCATCAACCCCAAGCCTTTCCCCGGCACCGGCCAGGGTGCCGGAACGCGCCAGTGCAAGGATGACGTCGAGATCTCCGGCGCTGAGCTTGTATTGCGTTCCTGCAACCATTGTCTGCGCTGACGCCTATTTTCATTGCGTGTTCGCAATCATACATTCAGCGCACCTCAAACCGAATCCGGGAAGTTGCCATGAACCAGCCCGCTACCTTCACCGCGCCCGCTACCTTCACCGCGCCAGCTACCTCCGCCGCGCCAGTTACCTCCGCCGCGCCCGATACCCCCTCCGCCGCAACCTACGGGGCCACGCTGCTGCGTCTGAGCCTCGGCGTCATGTGGATCGCACATGCGCTCTTGAAGTGG
>JBEVJQ010000348.1:0-7182 GCA_040510055.1 Burkholderiaceae bacterium
CACTGCTCGACACCATCGATAATCTGGCCGCGATGTCGGCCGACATCTTCGTCGTTCGCCCCTCGCAGAGCGGGGCACCGTACCTGATCGCGCGCCACGTCTCGGACAACCTCCATGTCATCAATGCCGGCGACGGCCGCCATGCGCATCCGACGCAGGGGCTGCTCGACATGTACACGATCCGCCATTTCAAGAAGGATTTCACCAGGCTGCGCGTGGCCATCGTCGGCGACCTGCTGAACTCGCGCGTCGCCCGCTCCGACATCCACGCGCTGACGACGCTGGGCGTGCCCGAGGTCCGCGTGATCGGCCCGCTGACCTTGCTGCCCTCGGGGATCGAGCAACTCGGGGTCTCGGTCTACAGCGACATGAAGAAAGGACTCCAGGATGTCGATGTCGTCATCATGCTGAGGCTGCAGCACGAACGGATGAAAGGCGCGCTGCTGCCTTCGCCGCAGGAGTATTTCCGCCAGTACGGCCTGACCCCGGAGAAGCTCGCGGTCGCGCGACCCGATGCCATCGTCATGCATCCGGGGCCGATGAACCGCGGCGTCGAGATCGACTCGACGGTGGCCGACGGGGCGCAGTCGGTGATCCTCAATCAGGTGACCTTCGGCATCGCAGTGCGGATGGCCATCATGACCATGGTCGCCGGGTCATAGTGTCCTGCGCCGCAAGCAGATGACTTCGAACCGGGCCGCAATGGGGTTGGACGCATCCGCAACAGGGCACGAGTGGTGAGCGCAGCGCGGATCCTCGTCAGGGGAGCAAGACTGGTGGATCTCGCTCGCGGGCTCGATCGCGAGGCCGACCTGTATCTCGCCGAAGGTCGAATCGTCGGCATCGGCACGGCACCGGGCGCGGCGCGGTTCGAGGCCGACCACCAGATCGAAGGCAAGGGTCTGCTGCTTTGTCCGGGGCTGTTCGACCTGGCCGCGCGCGTTCGCGAGCCGGGCAATGCCTACCGCGCCAACCTCGCGAGCGAGCTACGGGCGGCCGTTGCCGGCGGCGTCACCGCGATCGTCTGCCCACCGGACACCGATCCGCCGCTCGACGAACCGGGGCTGATCGAGATGCTCCGCGACCGCGCCCGCCAGCAGTCGCTGGCTCGACTCTATCCACTGGGCGCGCTGACGGTGGGCCTGGCCGGCACCGGCCTGGTGGAGATGGTCGAGTTGGCCGACGCCGGCTGCATCGGGTTCTCCCAGGCCAACGAACCGATCGCCGATACCGAGATCCTGTTGCGGGCAATGCAGTACGCGAAGACGTTCGACTTCGCGGTCTGGCTTCATCCGCAGGATCCGCATCTGGGCCGCGGTGGCGTCGCCCATCGGGGTGCCGTGGCCACGCGGCTGGGGCTGCCCGGCATCCCGGTCGTGGCCGAGACCGTGGCCGTCAACACCATCGTCGAGCTGGTACGTACCACCGGCTGTCGCGTGCACCTGTGCCGGTTGTCATCGGCCGAGGGTATCGATCGGCTGCGTCGGGCCCGCAGCGAGGGCCTGCCGATCACGGCCGATGTCGCCGTTCACCATCTGCACCTGACCGATGTCGACATCGGGTTCTTCGATCCGCTGTTGCGGGTCCAGCCGCCGTTTCGTTCGCAACGCGATCGTGACGCGATCCGTGCGGCGTTGGCCGACGGGACGATCGATGCGATCTGTTCGGACCACACGCCGGTCGACGACGACTCGAAGCTGCAGCCGTTCGGCGAAGCCGAGCCCGGCGCGACTGCGCTCGAACTGCTGCTGCCACTGACGCTGAAATGGGCCGGCGAAGCGCGCATCGCCGTGGCGCAGGCGCTGGACCGCGTGACCTCGAAGGCTGCGGCGATTGCCGGCGTCGAGTTCGCGGGCCTCGCTGTCGGCGCGCCGGCCGACCTGTGCCTCGTCGATCCCGGCCAGCCGTGGGTGGTCGACGACCGCAGCCTCGCCAGCCAGGGTCGCAACACTCCCTACCACGGCCGCGAACTGGTCGCGCGCGCGGTGTTGACGCTGATCGAAGGGCGCATCGTTCACGACGCGCGGCCGCGGTAGCGGAAACGGGCCCCGAAGGCCGGCTGATGCCGCGGCTCTGGCGCCTGCCGACGCTGGTGATCCTGTTGCTGGCCGGGCTCGTCGTCGAAGCGCTGCTGTTCCCGTTCGCCTCTCCTGCGTTGCGCCGACGCGTGATCCGGATCTGGTCGCGCGCACTCGTATCGGCCTGCGGGGTCGCGATCGACTGCGATCCGGCGTTGGCCGCGGCCGCCGACGGCCGGTTGATCGTCGCCAACCACGTCTCGTGGCTCGACATCTTCGCGATCAACGCCGCGGCCCCGTCGGCGTTCGTGGCCAAGGCCGAGATCCGGCGCTGGCCGCTCGTGGGCCTGCTCGTGGCTGCGGCCGGCACCGTGTTCATCGAGCGGTCGCGGCGCCACGCCGTCCGCCAGGCGATCGAGCGCCTGCGCGAACGGATGCACAACGGCTGGCCAGCGGCCGTTTTCCCGGAAGCGACGACGTCCGACGGCCGCTGTCTGCTCCCGTTCTATGCCAACCTGATCGAGGTCGCCTGCGACGATGGTGTCGACGTCCTGGTCGTCGGACTGCGCTACCGCGGGCCCGATGACCGGTGGCCGGAGGCGCTGACCTACGTTGGCGACACGACCTTCATGGCCAGCCTCTGGCGGGTGCTCGGTGCCCGCGGCGTGCGGGTCGACGTCGTGCTGATCGAGACCATGACTTCGGCCGGTCGCACGCGCCATGACCTGGCGGCGCGGGCACGCGTCGCGCTCAGTTGCCGGCTGGCACTGCCGCTCGCTGACAGCTCGCCTGGAACAATTCCCCCGTCTCGAGCCTGACCGCCGATAGCGCACCGCCCCAGACGCAGCCGGTGTCGAGCCCGATCAGCCCCGGCCGGCGCAGCAGACCCAGCGTCGACCAATGGCCAAACACCACGGTACGGTTCGCGGTCCGGCGATGGGGCATCTCGAACCAGGGGATCCGACCGGGCGGCGAATCGGCCGGGCCGCCCTTGGTCTTCAGGTCGAGCCGACCGTCCGGCCACATGAAGCGCAGCCGGGTGAGGATATTGACGATGACGCGCAGGCGCTCGTCGCCGCTGAGGGCGTCGTCCCAGGCTGCCGGTTCATTGCCATACATCACGTCGAGGAAATCGCCCCAGTCGGGGCCGGCCAGTCGCTGCTCGACTTCGCGCGCCAGTGCGATGGTCTGCGCGCCGTCCCAGCGCGGATCGAGGCCGGCATGGACCATGAGGAAATCGCCCTCGAGGACCGCCAGCTGGCGCCGACGCAGCCAGTCGATCATCTCGCGCGCCTGCGGATGAACGAGGATCGGGCCGATGGTGTCGCCGGCCTTGAGCCGCTTCCTGCCGCTGGCGACGGCGAGCAGGTGCAGGTCGTGGTTACCGAGCACCACTCGCGTCCGATCACCGAGCGCATGGATCCGGGTGAGGGCACGCAGCGACTGCGGCCCGCGATTGACCAGGTCGCCGCAGAACCACAGTGGTTCGGTAGCCGAGGGCGCGATGCGTTCGAGCAGATCCGCCAGAGGATCGTCGCAGCCCTGGAGGTCGCCGAACGCGAGCGTCACCGCGAGGCGGGGGCGGGCCCGCGCTTGAAGGCCGCGAGCGCCGTCGTCGCGGCCGTCGCCGCTTCGGTCGAGAGCGGCGATGGCTTGTAGTCCGGAACCCACTGGACCAGCATGTCGCGAACCTCGTCGTCGCTGCGCCAGGCAGCGGACTCGAGCCAGCCGCGGACCTGGCTCTCCCAGGCGACTCCGGCCGGCTCGACCGAGCGAGCAACGCGCAGCTTGGCGTGCGGCGTCGGCAGCGTCTTCTCGTTGTCGGCGAGCAGTTCCTCGTACAGTTTCTCACCGGGCCGCAGGCCGCTGTACTCGATCGCGATCTCGTTGTCGGAGAAGCCCGACAGCCGGATCATCGTCCGGGCGAGGTCGACGATGCGGATCGGCTCGCCCATGTCGAGCACGAAGATCTCGCCACCGCGTCCCATCAGTCCGGCCTGGAGCACGAGCTGCGTGGCCTCGGCGATCGACATGAAATAGCGAGTGATCTCGGGGTGGGTGACGGTGACTGGTCCGCCCCGGCTGATCTGTTCGCGAAACTTCGGAATGACGCTGCCGCTCGATCCCAGCACGTTGCCGAAGCGCACGATGACGGCCGGCAGCCCGTGGAGCCGGCAGAAGAACTGCAGCAGCATCTCGGCCAGGCGTTTGGACGCGCCCATGACGCTGGTCGGATTGACGGCCTTGTCGGTCGAGACATAGATCCACTTCTCGACGTCGAAGCGGCTGGCCACCTTGGCGAGGACGTGCGACCCCAGGGCGTTGTTGCGCACCGCCTGCCAGGCGTTGTCGCGCTCGAGGATCGGCACGTGCTTGTAGGCCGCGGCGTGGTAGACCACCATCGGGCGAAAGCGCGTGAATACCTCCGTCAGCCGTTGCTCGTCCTTGACGTCGCCGACCATCGGCACGGTCTCGATCGCAGGGTGTTCGTCGCGCAGGCTCTCGGTGATCCGGTAGAGGGCGTATTCGTTCAGCTCGTAAAGCAGCAGCATCCGCGGCTTGAACTTCGCGATCTGGCGGCACAGCTCCGAACCGATCGAGCCGCCGGCGCCGGTGACCAGTACCGACTGGTGTTCGAGCAAATGTCGCAGCCCGCTGCTGTCGAGCTGTACCGGATCGCGACCGAGCAGGTCGTCGACTTCGACGTGGCGAATCTGCGAGACCCGGACCTTGCCGCTCATCAATTCGTGCAGGTTCGGGATGACCAGCAGGTTCACATGGGCGCGCTCGCAAAGTTCGAACGCCCGTTGGCGCAGCGCGTGGTCGCTGCGGCCGACGGCGAGGATGGCGTTGCGGCAGTTGCTGTCGTGGGCGATCTTCTCGAGTTGGTCCCAGGTGCCGAGGACGCGCTTGCCGGCGATCTGGCGCCCGAGCTTGTTGCGATTGTCGTCAAGCAAACCGACGACAAACCAGGTCGGACTGCGCTCCAGTTCGTCGATCAGCGGCAGCGCGGCGTTTCCGGCACCGAGGACGAGCACGGGCTGGGCCGCGACATCGTCGTCGGCATGCAGGTTCTCCTTGTACCAGCGGAACAGGAGGCGACCCGAACTCATGAACAGGATCAACAGCAGCGGGTTGAGCAGATAGAGCGCCCGCGGTACACCCAGGCCGTTTCGCCACAGCAGCAGGATGATGGGGATGATCAGCGCCGATGTGCCGACTGCCCAGGCGATCAGCTTGAGGTCATGAACCGACGCGTAGCGCCAGATCCCGCGATACAGGCCGAAGTAGACGAAGCAGCCGAACTGCACGGCGAGCGCGGCCGGCAGCGTCTGCAGCAGGATCATCGTCGTGGCGTGCGTGAGCTCGAAATTCCAACGCAACGCGAAGGTGAACGACCAGACCAGCGCCGCCACGATCAGGTCGTAGGCCATCGCGATGATGGCGCGGGGATTTTGGTGAAGCAGGCGAATCATGTCTGCTGGGTCGTGACCGGGTCGGGGTCGCTTTCGCTGTCATCGCGTCCGGCCGATCCCAGTACGGGATCACCGGGACGACCGGCGCCGAGACACCAGCAGATGGCGATCGCGGGGGCATAAGCGGCAATCGTCAATCCGAGACCGCAGCGCGGCCATTGGTGCGACATCAGGGCGAGCGGCAAAAACCATGCAAGGTTGGTGGCCGAGTATACAAGTGTGACCTTGCGGTGATCGCGCCATCGCCGCCCGAGCTGCTGGTACAGATGGCTTCGATGCGCTGAAGTCACGTCGAAACCGGACAACATCCGGCGCAACAGTGTCACGCTCGTATCAGAAACGAACGCTGCCGCAACGATCAGCCAGAACCAGGGCCCCGTGTGACCTCGTGTAACGCTGTGCATCGCCAGGCCGAAGATCGAAACGCCGAGAAAAAGACTCCCGCAATCACCGAGGAAGATCCGGGCTGGCGGCCAGTTGTGTGGAAGGAACCCGACCACGGCGGCGATCAGCAGTAGCGCGCACCAAGTCGAGGCCTCGGTGCCCGACAACCGGTGTATCAGTACGAAGCAGCCGAGCAGGAACAGGGCCTCCGTCATCGCCAGCCCGTCGATGCCGTCCATGAAGTTGAACAGATTGACCCACCAGATGCCGATCACCAGCACGGCGACGGCCACGGCCCAGATCAGCCATCGCGGCCAGTCGCTCGAAGACGTTCCGGCAAATGCCCCGCCGAGCCCGGGGAGTGCGGTGGCGCCGGCCCACACGATCGCGGCGATCGCGACCGCTTGGGCTACGAGCCGCAGCCGATAGCCGAGAGCCCGGATGTCATCGACCAGCCCCACCAGGGCGAGCAGCGGGCAGCCGGCGGCGGCGAGCCACCACGAAGCCCCCTGGCCGCCATCGCCAGGGAAGCTCCCGGCCGTGGCGACGGCGGCGACCATTCCGCGCAGCGATGCGCCGACGATCGCGAGGCCGCCCCCACGGGCCGTCACGCGATCGTGCGACGACCTGTGGTTCGGAACGTCTTCCAGTCCGAGGCGCGGCGCGAGGGTGATCAGGAGCCGCGTGAGCAGCCAGCAGGCCAACGCTGTCGCGACCATGACAGCCACGAGCGGGATCGTCACCGCCGTCAGGTTCCTGGTCCGAGGGTCGCGACCAGACCCTCGTCGATGCTCTGATCGGGTGCCCAGTCGAACTCATGGCGGAATCGTCGCGAATCGACCACCAACGATTCGGCCAGGCGATCGACCTCCGCGCTTCGTCCCAGGATGCGAGCCGCCATCGTGACCCACGGCCACGGGACCGACAACAACCGGGGACTGCCGCCGGCGGCTCTGGCCATGCGCGTGATCAACTCCGGCGTCGACAGCGGTGGCTCGTCGGCCAGATGATAGCGGCTCGCCACCGCCTGGGATCCCCGCTCGGCCGAAGCGACCGGCGCAATGCCGCGACAGTCGAGCACGCGCGCCACGGCCGAGATCAGGTTGCCTGCGTAGAGCAGGCTGCGCAGGTTGCCGATGCGCGCGAACGGCAACGGCAGCCCGCGCGCCGACCAGCGCGCGAGCAGCGCCAGGCGCGCGAAGTTCGCCTTGACTCCCGGCCCGAAGATCAGCGGCGGCCGCAGGATCACGATCCGCATCGGCGTGGTGCCCGCGATGCGCTCGAGCCGGCGCTCGGCGGCGAGC